>CAZSKE010000163.1:0-5743 GCA_964607325.1 uncultured bacterium
AAGGGCTCGGCCCCCAACCCCGAATTGAAATACGATCTCAAGTCCACGGCCGCCCTCAACGCCGATTTCCAACTCAACCATGAGCGAATCCGTGAGAGGTTGGAACTCGCGCTCAATCTCAAACCCGCCAAGGCCGAGGGAGGTCCGGCGCTGTTGGTGGCCGACCTGGTGATATTCTGGAATTAAGCCTTCGATCCATTTTCCCTTGCCGCGCCGTTTTGTGGCGTGGCGGCCGGTGACGCGACGCGGTTTCCCCTGGTGTGACCCCTCCCCCCCTTGAAATCCCTTGGCGCGCGGTCCCATGCTTGTGTGGGTCAAGACACGCATTTGGGTGATGGGATTGGCGGCCCTGGCCTGGGTCGGGACGGCCCTTTGGGCCTCGCCGGAACGGGCGGATCCGCCGGGGGGACGCGACATGAAAATCGCCACATTCGGCGCTGGATGCTTCTGGGGTGTGGAGGAGGCTTTTCGAAAACTTCCCGGCGTGACGGACACCGCCGTGGGGTACATGGGCGGATCGAAAGAAAACCCGTCCTACCAGGATGTTTGCGGCGGCCACACCGGCCACGCCGAGGTGGTCCGGGTCGCTTATGACCCGGATAAAACGGGGTACGGCCGTTTATTGGAGGTTTTCTGGGCGATCCATGATCCCACCACCTTGAACCGGCAGGGGCCCGATGTGGGGTCTCAATACCGTTCCGTGGTGTTCTTCCATGACGAAGCCCAGGAGAAGGCCGCCAAGGTCATGAAGGAAGCGTTGGAAAAAAACCGGAAATTCGGCGGGGCCATCGTGACGGAGATCGTTCCGGCCAAGACCTTCTGGCGGGCCGAGGAATACCATCAGCGTTACCTGGAAAAACACGGCCGCGTCCATTGCCGCTTCTAACCCGACGAGCCGCCGTTGGCTTGCGGATCATGCCAAAGATCCATTTTTCTCTTCGTGACGTATCAACCGGCGAATCAGAGTTTCTTGCTTAAAACGGCTTTGCGCAACCCTTCCTTATACTCCACCATCTTTACCTGAAGTTTCGGATCGGCCACGGCCAGGATCTGGATCGCCAGCAATCCCGCGTTGTACGCGCCGCCGATGGCCACGGTGGCCACGGGGATTCCCTTGGGCATCTGGACCATCGCCAAGAGCGCGTCTTGGCCCTTGAGGGGTTCGGACGAGAGGGGGACTCCGATGACGGGAAGGGGCGTGAGGGAGGCCACGACGCCCGCGAGGTGCGCCGCCAGACCCGCCCCGCAAATGAGCACTTGGTAACCCTTGTCCTTGGCCGATTCGGAAAAGTCCGCCACTTCCTTCGGGGCGCGATGCGCGGAGAGCACGTGCATGGTATACGCGATGCCGAAAGCGTCCAGGGCGTCGGCGGCGGCTTTCATGACCGGCAGGTCGGAATCGCTCCCCATCAAAATGGCGACTTGGGGTTTGCTCATCACGGGCTCCTTGGGTTTCTCTGAGAAGGGTATTGTGACAGGACCGCGGGGGCCGCTCAAGCGTTTCCGGGCCCGGAGTTTTCAAAAAGGGCTTCAATGGCCCCGGAAAGGCCCTTTGTCGCTCGTGCGATGGGGAAGGCTTTCGGATACAATTCACGGCCAGCCGACCCGATGGGTCGCCCCGGCGTCAGTGGGCGCCCCGCGTATCCCGATTGGAAGGACATAAAAAAGCGCGATGGATATTCAACCCTGGAATAGCGACAAAGTTGAGGTGAAAACCTCCCCCGCGGGCGGCAAAGGCTTGTTCGCCACGGGAGCGTTTCGGGCCGGAGAACTCATCGGCGTTTTCGGGGGACGATTCATCACCGACAGCCAGCTCGAGGAATTTGAGCGGGCCGGGCGCGTGGATGAATTGAATCTCGACCAGGCGATGTATATCCATCCGGGCGTCTTGCTGGTGCACCCGCCCGGCACGCCGTATTACCCGCTTTGCTTCTCGAACCATTCCTGTGACGCGAACGCCAAAGTGGAAAGCGGCGTGGTGCTGTTGGCGGCCAGGGACATCGCCCCGAGCGAGGAAATCTGTTGGGATTACCGCCTCACGGACAACGTGGGCCGTTGGACCTATGAGTTTCGTTGCGGATGCGGCTCTCCCAAGTGCTGTGGTTGGTTGCGGATCGGCCCGAAATACCGCGGCGAGAAACCCTCCGGCTCCTAAGCGTCGAGGCGCGCCCATGGAGCGTTAAATCTTCCGGAAACGGAAGAAGCTTCGCGGTTTTCGCCCGCTTTTCGCCGCGGCTCGAGGGCTAGGGATGGGGTGGGTCGTTTTCCCACCCCCGCATACGGTGGTTCATAAGTCGATTCCACTCCACAAGGCCCGGCGCTTCGCCTAAAATAGCGAGGCTTCAACATCTTGATCCGGCGCCGGTACGACACCGACTTCTCCTCCCCTCTCCGAGCCATGAACGACGAGACTCATGGGATTTCGAGCTTTCAATAGCGGTGTTTCCGGTCTCCAGTCCCACAACACGTGGCTGGATGTCATCGGCAATAACGTCGCCAATTCCAATACTACCGCCTTCAAGGGAGCCCGTGTCGCTTTTGCCGACCAGCTGAGCCAATCCATCGGGGCGGGATCGCCCAATCAGATAGGCTCTCTCCTCGGCGGGACCAACCCGCTTCAAATCGGGTTGGGAAGCCGCCTGACGGCGATCCAGACCCTTTTCGCGCAAGGCCCGTTGATCCAATCCACCTCGAACCTGGACGTGGCGTTGGAAGGGAAGGGCTTCTTGCTCGTGGACCAGGGCGGCAAGACTTACCTTTCCCGTTCCGGAAACCTCTTGTTCGACGGACAGGGCTACTTGGTGGATTCCCAAGGTGGCTTGGTCCAGGGATACACGGCCTCTTCCACTTTTACCACGCGCGTCCTCAACTCCTTTTCCGGCGTTCCGGGTCAAAGCCTGCTCGTGAATGACGCGACGATGGTCCTCCGGACCGATAACCCCGAGGAGCGGACCGCCATCCGCATCCAGTCCACCATGACCATCCCGCCCCGGGCCACGACCCAAATCACCTTCCAGGGCAATCTAGACGCTTTTATCCAGGTGAACCAGGAGGGGGGGATCGCCGATCTCGCTCCCGGCGGACAGCCCGTGCTTCCCATCGCGGTCAACATGATGTTGTTCCCTCCCGAGATCGCCGTGGATCCCACCCGGATTGTTCGGGAGGATCTTCCGGGGGGAGGGTTCACCTTCCGCCAGGTGTCGAACATGTCGGACCAGATCCAATACCCGATCCTCAATGGCGGCATCGACATGGCCTGGGTGCGGATCTTCGACGGGAATTACGCCTGGCAACAAGAGCCTCGCGTCCCTCCCGCCGCGGAAGTCGAGACTACCGTGTACGATTCCCACGGGAATCCCCGGGAACTGACGATTCAGTTTTACCAAGTGAACGACCTGGGGGCGATGAACGTGAACCCCTATCCCGGCCCCAGCCAGGCGCTTTACGCCTGGTACGCGTTCGACACCACGGGCGGGCAGGAGCCCGACACCCCCAACCTGGTGGGGGGGACCGGCATCATGGAAGGCGAGATGACCGCGGTACCCGACCAATTTTGGTACGACCGCGGCCGCACCACTCCGGGGCCGAGCGGCATGGGGGATTTGTATATCGGCGATTTCCTGTGGTTCAACACCGACGGGTCCTTGGCCACTCCCGGGGGGTGCGGGGGTCCGGTGCCGACGCCGCCCGGCGTTCCGAATTACATGGCCGTCCCGAGGATTTACCTTCCGGTCACCAACGATTTCAACCCGCCCCGGTCCCCCTACCCGACCTTGGGGTCCGAGATCATGGCCATCGACCTTGATTTCGGGACTTACGGCTTGTTGGGGAAGGGGCGCAGGGACGGGATCACCTGCGACGCCGCCGGGAGCTACGAGACGAAAGACGGGGTCCTGCAATACGTCCCCAACAACTCGGTGGTTGTGCGGTCGCAGGACGGTTATCCACAAGGCCAATTGATGGAATTGTCCTGGGACACGAGCGGAATCCTTCAGGGCAAGTTCAGCAACAACCGGACGATCGACTTGGCGCAATTGGCCCTGGTGGATGTGCAGAACCCGGGCGGATTGGCGAAGGTGGGGAACAATTACTACGAGATCTCGGCTAATTCGGGCGACATGCGAGTGGGCTTGCCCGGGCAGGACGGTCTCGCCACTATCCGGGGCTTCGCCTTGGAAGGCTCCAACGTGGACATCGCCGAACAGCTCACCAACTTGGTGGTGGCCCAACGGGGTCTTGAAGCCAACGCGCGCCTGATCTCCGACCAGGACAGCGTGGATAACACCTTGACCAATCTCGGAAGATAAATATCGCCGCTGGCCGTCGGTTCAGGCCTCGTTCCCTCGTCACCTCTTTCCGACGTTTTATCCTACGCGCGTTTCACGACGGCCCGATTCTCCGCCCCGCTTAACTTCCCGTGCTCTCGTAACGCCTCACGCCCCAGCCCCAGGCTTTCCAGGCCAGGATCCCCATGGCGATCGCGGCCAACGGCGCCAAGGAGGCGCACCAGGGGTCCGCGAATTTCCCGAAGATCCACCCGCCTGGGAAATATATTACCAGCGCGAAGGGAAGGAGGAAGGTCAACGCGATTCCCATGAAGGTCGGATAAACGCTCAAGGGGTACTGGTTAGCGGAAAGAAGCTGGTGCACGAAGAACAAATGATGCCCGTAGGGCCCCACCAACTTGAAGGAGAGGCTGGCCGCGATCACGAGGCAAGCCGTGTAAAGAATGCCGCCGAAGACGGTCCAGACCGGGATCCAAAACCACTGGAGGAGAGGGACGTGGTTGACCTGGAGCGCGGCGCAAGCCAGGAACGTTCCGATGAGGAGGTTGCCAAAGGCGTGGATGACCGGGTTGGAGATCAGGAGGAATGGCAGGGTCTTGACCGGGTACACCAGCAGGCGGTCCAGATCCCCCATGACGATGTAGTAAGGCACCATCCAGATGTTGTTGAAGAAAAGCTCGGACACGCCCAGCACCAGGGCGGTCATGCCGGACAGGAAGACGACCTGGGACATGGTCCAGCCGTCGAGGGTGCCCGCTTGATGGAGGATCGCGTACTGGATGGCCAATTGGGAAAGCCGCAGCATCATGGCGGTGCCGACGCCCAGGACGAAGTCCACACGGTACTCCATCTTCTGGAGCAGGGAGTACTTGTAGGCGGTCCAATACACGTTGAGGGACATCTCAGGTTTCCTTCGGACGCGAGTCTTCGATGGCTTTCGTCGGTGGGGGGCGCCGCCGTCGCGTCACTCCGCCGGTTGGCGCTTGGCGAACCGGATCAGCCCCCCTGCACTTCGAGGCGCCGCACGATACGTGAAAAAAGCCAACGCCCGGCGAGGATCAAACCCGCGGCCCAAAGCGCCTGTTCTCCCAGGACACGCCACGCCGCCGGGCCCGTGAGCTCCCCTTGATACAGAAGAACGGGTTTGTAAAGGATGTATTGAAAAGGCAGGACTTCCCCCACTTGGCGCAAGGCCGCGGGGAACATGACCAGCGGGGCGGAAAGGCCCGAAAAAGTCCCGTGGAGGGCGCCTCGGGCGACCGTGATGCCGTAATTGTTCAGGGTGAAAAAAATGCCCTGGACGAAAAAGAAAACCACCCCGAATTGGATGAGGAAACCCAGGATGGCGCCCGCCGCGAAGAAGCCGAGCGCGGCCGGGGAAGCCGGAGACAAGGCGTTTCCCAGGAACGATCGCCCCAGGAAAAACACCGGAAGGATGAGGCAGACGTTGAAAAGGC
>CAZSKE010000164.1:0-608 GCA_964607325.1 uncultured bacterium
TGAAATGACCGGGTTCTTTTCCCTGTTGAAACCCAGGTTTCTTCCCGATGAGAGGACGGCCCTGCAGGCCATTCGAGAGGCGCCTTTTCGAAACCTCTTGGTGAATGTCCCGGCGCCGCCGGTTTCCCCGCCGGCCACCGCGGCCGCGACCGCGGCCGCGTCCATCGGATTGTCCGGAAACCCGCTCAGGGCCGATTACGGTTTTGACCTGCCTCCGGAGGAGCGGGAGGGATCGCGGGAACCCGAGCCGATCCCGGAGCCGGAAATCCCCGAAGCGCCCGTGGAGAGCCCCCCTGCCCAGGAATCCGTCCCGACATCCGGCGAGCCGGCGGGAATCACGTTCGCGGCTTCCGGTCCCCTGGCCGTCTCGCCGGAAACCGAGGATGAAATGCGGTTTCTGGAGGCGGAGGAGGCGCTCGACCGCTTTTTGCAGATCATGTCCGAGGTGGACACGGATCGGAGGCGTGATGAGCTCATCGGCAAGTTGGCGGGCACGATGGGCCCTCCCCCGGAGCCGTCGGCCCCGGCGAAACCGACTCCCCGCCATCAGGAGTTATTGGAATCTTTCCTCGAACTACGATGGGAATTGCCTCCCGACTCCCAAGGCA
>CAZSKE010000164.1:618-5743 GCA_964607325.1 uncultured bacterium
CAGGATGGATCAGTTATTGAAGCGCCTTTCCGAAGAGTGGGGCTACTCGACTTCCGAGGGTATACCGGTTTCAAAAGCCCCGGTTCCGGCAGAACCCGCGACACCCGAACGAACGAGCCCGCAAGTCCCGCCGCCCAAGAACGTCGCAGAACCGGTTTCCGCCTCCGCCCCGGAAACCCATCACGCCCAATTGCTCAATCCGGCGCATGAGAAGGAGGCCGGCGCGGTTTTCATGAATCTTCTCGCGAACCGACAAATGGATCTTTTCATACCCGCGTGGGTGGTGGTGTGGAACGGCGTCTTTTCCGGCGCCGAAAGCATCCAGGCCCTTTGCCTCCGCCATTTGGGCGGGCTGGATTGGAAGCTCCTGCCGCGTCCTCTCCAATTGGAGGGGTTCCAGTACCTGGGCAATTATCTGAAGGGCCATTGGTCCGAAGCGGCGCGCCTGATCGGCTTGGACCGCTTGGACGCTTGGCTGAAGGGGGAGCCGGAACAAACGGATTGGAAGGGCATTCTCCCGTCCGTGGAATCCCTGCGAGCCCTTTCCGTCGACCAAGCGACGCCCGCTAACCTGCGGACCCGGGCCCAAGGAATGCTCAAGGCTTTGTTTCCCTTGCCCGTGTTGGAAAACTTGTATGGCCGTCTTCTGGGCGAGGGAAAGGGCCAGGCCGACCAGGAGAACCTTCGGATCATCACCTTGGCGGGTCCCCTGGCGTTCGAGTTTTTCCAGGATCGCATGTTGAGCGCCGAGCCGACCGAGGTGGAGGGGCCGGAGGGTCGCCGCTTGGGCGTTCTCGCCGAGGCGCTTGAGAAGATGGGTTACCGTTCGTTGGAGGGTTTCCTGGACCGCGCGCGCCCCGAAAAAGGGGTGCAGGTTTTGTTCGCCTTGGCGAAGCATTGGCCCCTGCCGTCCTACCTGGCCGACCCGGTCCGAAACCGGTTGGCGCAATACAACCCCGAGCTTCGCCGTCAATCGTTGGAGTTGGTGGAATCAGGCGGCCGGAAAGACCTCCATGGTTGGGCCATCGAGATGCTCAACGACCCGGACCTCCCCTTGGTGAGACGCGCGTTGAAACTCCTCTCCACGCTCAAGATCGCGGGCGCCTCCCGCCATGTGGTCGCCATGCTGGAAGCGCGGGAATTCCCCAACAAGGACGTCAAGGAGTCGTTTTGGGTCGAGGCCTGTCAGTGTCTGGGGGACATGGGGGACTCGATGGCCATGAAGCCGCTGATGGAGTGGGCCCAATCCTACAGCCTCCTGGAAAGACGAAAGGAAAAGCCTCTCGCGGTGCGTCGAGCGGCGTTGCAGGCCCTCGGGCAGTTCCGGTCCACTCAGGTGAAGGTTTTTCTCGAGAAACTCATCGAGAACGGCGATCCCGCGCTGGCCGACATCCTGTCCGAATCCCACGAGAAGGTTTGCGCCCTCTTGGAACGCCCGTCGGGATCCGTTTCCGAACTCGCGTGACGCGAGGACGGTCATTCGTTATTTATTGTTAGCAAAGACGTTTCGGCCTTTATCCACAACCGCTTCCAGACAACAAATAACGATTTTTTCGCCCACGATCACGCCCGGCGGTTATATAATTCGTTGAAGAAAGGTTCGTCTTCCCTTGGGGGAAGGCGGCCTTTTGTTGTTTTAGGGGCTTTTTCGCCGGGCGGTTTACGGCGTTTTTCGGGTATTCGGGAGCCTCCCGAAGGATCGAACGACCTCCGGAAGCATTTTTTTGGAGAAATTCTCGCCATGAGTGGACATTCCAAGTGGGCGAAGATCAAGCGCACGAAAGGCGCTCTCGATCAAAAGAGAGGCAAGGCCTTTTCAAAGATCGCCAAGGAAATCCAGATGGCGGTCAAGGATGGGGGGGCCAATCCCGACGCCAACCTTCGGCTGAAGAACATCCTGTTGAAGGCGAAGGAAATCAGCATGCCCGCGGACACCGTCAAGCGGGCCATCAATAAGGGAACCGGCGCCGAAGCCGGGGCGGCCTTGGAGGAAGTCACGTACGAGGGGTACGGCGCCGAAGGCGTCGCCTTTCTCGTGGAGGCGGTCACCGACAACCGCAACCGGACGGCCTCCGATATCCGCTCGGTGTTCACGAAGCATAACGGCAACATGGCCGCGTCGGGAGCCGTGCAGTTCCTGTTCGAGCTTAAAGGCCAGATTATCGTGCGGAAGGACGCGATCGGCGAGGATGATCTGATGGCGATCGTGCTGGACGCGGGCGCGGAGGATTTGAAAACCGATAAAGGTGACACGTACGAGGTGGTGATCCCCCCGGAGGCGTTTCCGGCCGTCAAGGAAGCGCTTGAGGGTCAAAAAATCCCGATGGAATCCGCCGAGGTCACCCGCATACCCCGTACCACGGTGACTTTAGACGAGAAGAAAGCGGGACAGGTTTTGGGCCTCTACGACGCCTTGGACGATCACGACGACGTCCACAACGTTTACGCGAATTTTGAGATCAGTGAAGAAGTCCTCGCAAAACTCGGGAAATAGTCCCGACCCGGGGGCGCGAACCGCGCCGGTTCGCGCGTTCCCAAACCGCGCGCCTCGGCCCTTCGATGGAACTCGGGGCAAGCCGCAGGTCTTGGCTCCCGCCGCCCGTACCGTGATGGGTTTCGACCCGGGCTTGGCCCGCCTGGGATACGGGCTTGTCCGCCGGGAAGGCAATCGTCTCAAGGCGGTTTTTTACGGCACACTGGAAACGCCGGCCGGCATGCCCGTCCCCGAGCGGCTGACTCTTTTGTTCGAGGGGCTGAACGGTTTGTTCCGGCGGGAGAAGCCGGATTCGGCGGCGATCGAAGAGCTGTTTTTCGCGAAGAATGTCAAAACGGCGATGCCGGTGGCGCAGGCGAGGGGGGTTCTCCTTCTGGCGTGCGGTTTGGCGGGGGTTCCGGTTTTTGAGATGAAGCCGGGGCAAGTGAAGCAGGCGGTGACGGGGTACGGGCGGGCGGAAAAGGGACAGGTCCAGCGCATGGTGCGCCTTCTGCTCGGTCTCGCCGAGGACCCGAAGCCCGACGATACCGCCGACGCCCTGGCGGTGGCCATCGCGCACGCTCAAGGGCGGGGTTTGTCTGGGTTCGGAACGCCCGGAGTGGCTGTGAAGTTCCGCCGGGACGGGACGCGAAAAGTGAACAGGACGCTCAGGAGAACGACGACATGAAATGCAAGAATTGCCGAGGCAAGGTCACGGAAACCACGCGGTATTGCGCCGAGTGTGGCTATCCGGTGGACGAGAAATACTTGGTCGCCCGCGAGGATTTCCTCCGGGATACCGAGAACAAGGGCCCCTCGGACAAGCTCAGCCCGGACACCAACAATCCGCTCACCATCCTGGAACACCAGGGGCACACCTATTATTGGGACGAGGAGGTCCTGGGGGTGTGGGTGGAAAAGTCGGTTTTAGCGGAAGTGGGACAGGAGGCCGCCCAGATCGTGTTCGAGAACCTCAACCCCACCGACCAAAAGTATTTCAACCAAGCCAAAGAGCACATCAAGCTGAAAAGCTCCGGCATGAAGAGCCCTGTGTCGGAAAACGAGTTGGATGAGCATTACTACAAGGCCCTGGTCATCGACCAGGACTACGAGAGCGGCGGCATCTGGATCGACTCGAACGTCATCTCGTTCTGGTACGCCGCCAGCCAGAACAAGGACGCTCCGGCTCTCACGCAGGTGGAGGAACTCCTGCATATCCTGGTGCATCTCAAGTTCTTCGAGGACTGAAAGGCGGCCGTCGGCGGTCAGCCGTCGGCAGGAAGCGCAGGGGTAGCTGACAGCCGGCCGCCAACAGCGTCGTGGGGGTTCACGAAGTGATTTCCTCTCTGCAAGGCATCCTTCTCAGTAAAGGCGCCGATCGCGTCGAAGTGGACGTGAATGGCGTGGGTTATGAGGCATCTGTCACCGCCCGGACCCTCCACGCCTTGCCCTCGCCGGGCCAACCCGTCACACTTAAAACCTACCTCCATGTGCGGGAAGACGCGTTACAGCTTTTCGGGTTTCCGGATGAGGCCGAGAAAAAAGCCTTCTTGATGCTGTTGTCCGTCTCCGGGGTCGGTCCCAAGGTGGCCTTGAGTCTGCTGAACGCCTTCACCCCCGGTGGGTTATGGTCGGCCCTCGGCCGGGGGGATTCCGCCTCCCTGCGAGCCGTGTCGGGCGTGGGACAGAAGACCGCCCAGCATTTGGTGGTGGAATTGCGTGACAAGGCCGCCAAGCTTGTCGGTCCCGAGGCCGTCTCCGGAGCCGCTTCGGGGGAAGGGCCTGAAGGGAAGGTTTTTCAGGATGTTTTGGCGGCGCTGTTGGCGTTGGGTTATGGGGCCACGGAGGCCCGCCGGGCCGTTTTAACCGCCTTTCAGGCTTTGGGACCCGACGCGACCGTTGAAGACCTGTTGCGACACGCATTAAAATCGCTGTAACAACATGGCGGTTTGCGGTTGGCGCCATGAACCCGTACAAAGCGCACGTCATGGAAAACACGGCGTCTTTGGCTCAGGGGATCGCGGATGGCTTTGACGGTGGAAAAGCCGACAGCTGACGGCCGGTTTTAAGAAATTTCCCGAGGTGTTGAACATGAAGGAATGGAGTCTTCCTCGCCTGGCGCTGGTCTTGTGGTTCGTGATTTACGCGGTTCTGGCTTTTACGAGCTATTTGACGCCGGACCGTCCGGTTATCTTCTGGATGATCGCCAAGACGACCGTGGCCATGGGCCTGGCGTTGTTGTTCATCGGATTCCTGCGCGAATCTTGAGCCTTTCGGCCGATTCAGGGGGGCTTGAAGTTCGCCGTCCCTTCGGCAGTACAATGTTGGCGGGAGGCGCGCCATGGAAACCCAACCGGAAAACAACAAATACGGTTTGACCCCCAAGGAGGCCCGCATGTTGGGCCTTTCAGGTGGTCAAAACTCGGATCCCAAGGACGTCGAGCTCGAGGCCAGCATCACCCGGAAGGTACGGGGCATGGGCGGGGATCATATCCGGGTCACCGTCAAGGCCGGAAAAGTCACCTTGAGCGGGATGGCGGATGATTTCGGCACCAAACGGGACATCATCCATTACGTTCAATCCTTGCCGGGTGTTTTCAAGGTCACCAACCAAATCAAGGTCATCCCGGCGGATACGGATCGGCCTGGACG
>CAZSKE010000165.1:0-2439 GCA_964607325.1 uncultured bacterium
CCGTCAATTTCAAGTTCGACCAGCGGCTATCCAAACTCATCTACGCGGGGTCCGACCTTTTCCTCATGCCGTCCAGGTTCGAGCCCTGCGGGTTGGGACAACTCATCTCCCTTCGTTACGGCACGATTCCCCTGGTGCGCAAAACCGGCGGCTTGGCCGACACCATCCGCCCCTTGTCCGCGGACGGTGCGGAGGGCAACGGGTTCATGTTCGAGTCATACACTTCCGAAGCCTTGATGAAAACGCTGAAGGAGGGCGTGGAGGCCTTCAAGCGCGTCGAGGTGTGGCGGCGCTTGGTCTCCCGGGCCATGACCCAGGATTTTTCCTGGAACGCCTCGGCCCAAAAATACCTACAGCTTTACCGGGAAATTCTCAAAAAGCGTTGATTCCGGCCTCAAAATGAGCTTGTTTAATCGTTTTTAGTCCCTCCGCCTCTTTTCTTAGGCCCCCGGTTTCCTTAAAATGTGCGCCAGCTTCAAGGCTGTGCGCCGCTTGTAAGCCCCCGTCCCCCTCATAAGGGAGGCGAGGGTTTTTTTTTAAGTCCTGAAAAGAAATGGCCATGGAAGAACAACCGCATCTTTCCCATATCTTAAGCGACCGCCCGGGGGCCCTGCAGGGCCGCTGGTCGGCTTCCGTGCGCGGTCTTTCGGACCGCCTCGCCTCCTTGTTTTCACGCCCCAACGTGTTCACCGAAGTGCGGGGGTTGTTGCTCGACCTGGTGGCTCTCGTGGAGAGGACCGGTAGCGTCGAACAGGCCGTGGACGCCGAGTTTTCCCCCATCCTGGACCACTTGAAAGCGCTCCAAACCGAGTACCGCTTTTCGTCCACCGAGATGGTTTTCCTGCTTTTCTCCATGAAGGACGCCATCAAGAACGTCGTTCGGGAAGTGGTGGACCAGGGGCCCCAGGGCCAGCACAAAATCTCGGAGAATTTCCACGTGGTGAACCAGGTTTCCATGCTCTTGAACCGGCTGGGTCTGGTTTTCTTCGAGACGTCCATGCGGTCCCGGGACGACGAGAACGCCCCCCAGGACGTCCTGGCGATCGAGTACGCTCTTTTATATGAGCGGACGCGCCAGATGGCCATCACGGACCTTTTGACCGGGCTCCATAACTTCGGCTATTTCAGGGATCGTCTCAAGGAGGAACGCGCCCGGGCGGACCGGTACCAGCGTCTCCTGTCACTGATCATCCTGGACCTGGATCATTTCAAGATCTACAATGACGCCAACGGTCACCCGGCCGGCAACGACGTCCTGCGCAGGACCGCCGCGATCCTGAAGGAAGAGACCCGGGAAACGGACCTGACGGCCCGGTATGGCGGGGAGGAAATGGTCATCCTGCTCCCGGAGGCGAACCGGAAAACCGCCTGGGAATTGGCCGAGCGGATTCGACGCCGCATGGAAGCCGAGAAATTCGCGGACATGAAAAGCCAGCCGCTCGGGCGAGTGACTCTTTCCGCCGGAGTGGCGACCTATCCCGTGGACGCCGCGAACGAGGACGAGCTCGTCGCCCGCGCCGACGCGAGCTTGTACAAGGCGAAGAACGGCGGGCGTAATCGCGTGGAGGCGTGGGATCCGCCGGATAAGGTCCTTTTGCGTATCAAACCCGAGCCCTGGGTCACCCAGGTCGCCCTGGTGGGGAGCTTCAACAACTGGGACAAGGACGCCGACCCGATGGAACGGGATCCGGACGGTTCCTACCGCTTCGTGATTTCCCTCAACCCGGGCGTTTACGAGTACAAGTTCGTGCTGAACGGCGCCGTCTGGATCTCCGACCCTTCCGCCTCGGAGGGGAAAAGCGACAATCTGGGAGGCCATAACAGCCTTCTGAAGATCGAAAAAACCGTCGAGCCCGTTGTGCCTAAAACCTGATCCGGCCTTCGGCAAACGGCGTCGATCGCGGGGTTCCATTCGCGGCCCCGGCGGCGAAACATGGTTTTGGGGGATTCCCCGGTTATCTGTTAAACTTTTGAACCGCCTCTTTGGGAAACGACATGTCCGACTACAAACCGACCCTGAATATCACGCAGACGACCTTTCCCATGAAGGCCAACCTGCCCCAAACCGAGCCGGCCCGGTTGAAATTCTGGGCCGAACTCGACCTTTCCGCGCGCTTGGCCGAAAAACGCCGGGGCGCCCCCCGCTGGATCCTCCATGACGGCCCTCCGTTCGCCAACGGCGACATCCACATGGGGACGGCGCTCAACAAGATCCTCAAGGACATCATCGTCAAGTACCGGTCCCTGAAGGGGAATGACGCGCCTTACGTGCCGGGCTGGGACTGCCACGGGATGCCCATCGAGCACAAGGTCGTCGAGCTGATGGGCGAGGCCGCCAAGACCTCCGGCAAGATCGAGATCCGGCGGAAATGCCGCAACTACGCGCTCAAGTATCTGGACCGTCAGCGCGAGGAATTCAAACGTCTCGGGGTGCAGGGC
>CAZSKE010000165.1:2449-5731 GCA_964607325.1 uncultured bacterium
CTCGGCGATTGGGAGCATCCCTACCTGACCCTCTCGCCCGAGTACGAAAACAGCGTCGTGGATTCCTTTCAGCGGATGTTGCGGGACGGCTATGTCACGCGCGGCGAGCGGCCCATCCTCTGGTGCCCGGTCTGCAAATCCGCGCTGGCGGAGGCCGAGGTGGAGTACGCCGACCACGAGTCCGTCTCGGTGACCGTGGCCTTCCCGGTCCGGACCTGGCCCGCCGGGGTTTTTCCGGGCGTGCCTCGGGAGAAGATGTTCGTCCTGATCTGGACCACGACCCCCTGGACCTTGCCCGCCAACCTCGGCGTCTCGGTGCATCCCGACTTCACGTACGTGGCGGTCCGAGTGGGGGAAAACTTCTATGTCCTGGCCAAGGATCTCCTGAACGCCACGGTCGCCTTGGCCGGTTGGAAGGGTTTTGAGGTGATGGGTGAGTGCCGGGGGGCCGAACTGGACCGCGCCGTCTGCCGGCATCCCTTCCTGGACAAGGATTCCCTCCTCATGGTGGGCGCCCACGTGACGGCCGACGCCGGCACGGGATGCGTTCACACGGCCCCCGGCCACGGCCGTGAGGACTACGAGATCGGATTGAAGTACGGTCTACCGGTTTACTCTCCCGTGGACGAGGAGGGGAAGTACGACGCCAAGTATCCCGAGTTCCAGGGCGTCTCGGTGTGGGACGCCAACGAGAAGATCGTGGAGAAACTCAAGGGCCTGGGTCTGCTGTTGGCGGTGGAGAGGATCAAGCACAGTTACCCCCATTGCTGGCGTTCCAAGAATCCCGTCATTTTCCGCGCCACCTCCCAATGGTTCATCCAACTGGATCATCGGGACCTCCGCAAGAAGGCGTTGGCGGAGATCGACGGCGGGGTCGAGTGGATCCCCTCCTGGGGCCGCGACCGCATCCGAAACATGATGGAAGGCCGGGCGGATTGGTGCATCTCACGCCAAAGGTCCTGGGGCGTGCCGATCACGGCGTTGTATTGCGGGGATTGCGGAAAAGTGGTGGTGGACGACGCGGTGTCCGACAACGTGCGCGCCCTGGTGAAGGCGGAAGGCATCGATGGCTGGTTCCAACATCAGGCGGCGGAGCTCTTGTCGCCGGGTTTCCGGTGTTCCTGCGGCTCCACCCATATCAAGAAGGAAGAGGACATCCTGGATGTCTGGTTCGAATCCGGCGTTTCCCACCGGGCCGTCCTGGAAGACCCCAAGCATCCGGAGCTTTCTTGGCCGGCGGATCTTTACCTCGAGGGAAGCGATCAGCACCGGGGCTGGTTCCAGCACGCGCTTTGGACGGGCATGGCCCTCAAAGGGAAGGCCCCTTACCGGCAGGTATTGACCCACGGCTGGGTTCTGGACGCCGAGGGGAAGGCCATGCACAAGAGCGCGGGTAACGTGATCGACCCCATGGACCTGATGAAGAACTACGGCGCCGACATCCTGCGCCTTTGGGTGGCTTCCGAGGATTACACCCAGGACGTGTCCATCGGAAAGACGGTGTTGGACCGGACGGCCGAGGCCTACCGCCGCGTGCGCAACACCTTCCGATTCATCCTCGGCAACCTGTCGGATTTCGACCCGATCCGCGACGCCTCGCCCGAGGGCGCGCTTTTACCCCTCGACCGATGGGCCTTGCTGGAACTGAGGACTTTCGTGTCCCAGGCGGATTCCGCGTATGACCGCTACGAGTTCACGAAAGTTTTCCACGGCTTGGACACCTTCTGCGCGGGAACCTTGAGCGCGCGGTATTTCGACATCCTCAAGGATCGCTTGTACACGCATGGAGCCGCTTCGGCCTCCCGCCGGAGCGCCCAGACCGTCCTCTACGCCATCCTCAAGGCCATGGTGACGGTGTCGGCTCCCATCCTTTCCTTCACCGCGGAGGAGATTTGGCGGTCCCTCCCGCCCTCCCAACAGCACACCGAAAGCGTCTTCCTGACCGATTGGCCGCAAAGCCTTCCTTTGAGCGAGGCCGAGCAAAAACAACTGGAAGGGTGGGGCGAGTTTTTCACGATCCGCGAGGAGGTCAGCCGGGCCCTGGAACCCCTCCGCAAGGAGGGAAAAATCGGGAGCTCCCTCGAGGCGAAAGTCGGGATTCACTGCGGGGAGAAACGCCTTCGCGAGCTTTTGAGCGGCCATCTCGACCAACTCCGTTACTACTTGTTGGTGTCGAAAGTGGAACTCCACGATGAGGCGCCCGCGGGCCCCGTTTATTGTTCCGACAAGGTGAAGGGTCTTCGCGTGGATGTCTCCAAGTACGACGCGGGAGTCAAATGCGTCCGGTGCTGGAATTATTACGAGCCATCGGAGATGGACAAGGATATTCCGGAAATCTGCCACCGGTGCGCTCCGGTGGTGAAACACCACCCCGCCTTCAAGGGAAATCCCTCGTGATCCTTCTCGGGGTTTCCTTGATGGCCTTGGCCCTCGATCAGATCAGCAAGGTTTGGGTGCTTCGGAGCTTCCAGTTGAACGAGTCCCGGCCCGTCCTGGAGGGGTTCCTCAATTTCACCTTCATCCAGAACCCCGGGGCGGCCTTCGGCTTCATGGCTGATATGCCGGCTCTTCTCCGCGTCCCCTTCTTTCTCGGGATCACGTTCATGGCGGGCTTCATCATCTACGCCTACCAGCGTTTCCTGCCGGCCGAGCGGGTTTGGGCCCGAGTTTGTTTGGGGCTCATCTGGGGCGGGGCCATGGGCAACTGCGTGGATCGCCTGTTGTATGGAAAGGTCGTGGATTTCATCGAGGTGTACTACCGCGCCTACCACTTCTACGTGTTCAACGTGGCGGATTCCTGCATCACCGTGGGCATCGCGCTCCTGATGCTGGATTATTTGCTGGAGGGTCGCAAGCGGCTCTGATGGATGAAGGTGTTCTTTTAAAGCGGTTTACTTAGGGAATGCATTCATACATTAAAATATGGCATATACGTCATTCTGCCACATATCCCGAGGGTAATGTTTTACCTTGCCCTTTATTTGGCTATTTTCATTAACTTTTAAAAGGACTTTATCCAGTTTCTGTTCTTGTTTCGCTTCACAACAGTTACATGATTTTTTATCCATTTTTTCTTTTTTTAGTGGTGTTTTGTCAAAATGGCGTAGTAACCTGTTGTCTGCGTTGTTCGCGCCAAAACTTTTAGGAACGTCTCTTTCGCCTTCCTCTTTTCGAGGCGCCGATGAACCTCCATATTTTTCGCTTCATCTTGAACATCTTCGTGGCGTCATCAATTTATTCGTTCCCTTGCCAAGCAACAGCGCAAGAAATTCCAACCGATGT
>CAZSKE010000166.1:0-5703 GCA_964607325.1 uncultured bacterium
CATTCACGGCCACCCTGTCGCCCACGGGCTCCTTGCCGCCCACGAACACCTTCACGGTCACGCGTAGCCCGACGCGCACCCACACGCCCACGGATACGCCGACCGTCACCCACACCTTCACGCGGTCGATCACGCCGACGCCGACCTTCACGAACACCATGACGCACACGGTCACGCACACGGTGACCCGCACCTTCACGCACACGAATACGTTCACGGACACGGTGACGGCGACGCACACGCCCACGCACACGAACACCTTCACGAAATCCATCACGCCGACGCCGACGGCGACGAACACCGTGACGCACACGGTGACCCACACCTTCACGAACACGCCGACCCAGTCCCTGACGTTCACGGTGACGCCGACGATGACCTTGTCGCCCACGGGCTCCTTGCCGCCCACGAACACCTTCACGGAGACTTACAGCCCGACGGATTCGACTACAGCGACGCCTACCGCCACCCCCACGGACACCTTCACGCGCTCCCTGACGCCGACGCCGACGGCCACGGACACGATGACGCACAGCTTCACGCCGACCGAGACCGACACCCCCACGTGGAGCCCGACCTCGACCCACACGAACACGGGGACGCCCACGGACACGCTGGAATACACCGCGACCTTCACCTTGACCTTCACGAACACGGACACGCCCACCGACACTCCGACCCCGACGGACACGCCCACGCCGACCTTCACGGACACGGATACCCCGACCCCGACGCCCACGGCGACCTCGACGGATACGGACACGGACACCCCGACCGCCACGCCGACCTTCACGGACACGCTGGAATTCACGGCCACGCACTCGTTGACGTTCACCGACACCTTCACGCCGACGAACACGGACACGCCCACCGACACGCCGACGGACACCCCGACCCCGACGGACACGGTCACGGTGACGCCGACCTTCACGGACACGGACACGCCGACGCCCACGAACACGGACACGCCGACGGACACGTCAACCCCGTACCCCACCTGGACCTTCACGAACACCCACACCGAGACCCACACTCCCACGCCGACTTTCACGGACACGAGCACGCACACGCCGACGGACACCTTGTCCCCGACGCCCACCCACACGAGGACTTTCACGCCCACGCCGACCTGGACCCGGACGCCCACCCTTAGCCACACCTGGACGTGGACTCCCACGCATTCCTTGACGCCGACCTGGACTCCCACCATCACGCTGACCTTGACGCCGACGCCGGTGTACCCGTACACGGTGAAGATCGCGGTGTACAACTCGGCGGGCGAGGTGGTGAAGGAGATTCTGGTCACGAAGGCGGAGACGAGCGTGGAGAACGTGACAGGGGAATCGGACACGGTGATCGAGAGCGTGGGTGACGCGGTGGAGTTGTACTGGAAGGGCCAGTATCTCGGGCGGTGGGACGGGACGAACGAGAAGGGCGGGCAGGTGTCGAACGGCGAGTACTACGTGAAGGTGGACAGCGCGGACCCGTACGGGGTGGTGAGGTCGGTGACGCTGGCGGTGACGGTGGCGCGGAAGGTGTCGAAGCTCTCGATCCGGGTGTACAACTCGGCGGGCGAGGTGGTGAGACACCTGACGGACCTGGAGGCGTCGTCGGTGCCGGCGGCGAACCAAGTGGCGTTGAGTTCCGACGTGATCCAGCCCGGGTCGACCCCGGGCGAGGCGAACACCACCTTGACCGTGAGCGTGGCGGGCGGGCCGTCGGTGGTGTGGGACGGACGGAACGACGCTGGCGTCCTGGTGGGGGACGGCACCTACTTCGTGGAAGTGAAGAGTGAGGGGGAAGAAGGATCGAGAACGGCGGTCGTGAAGGCGGTCGCGGTGCTGGCGGAGGCACCACCGGACGTGGCGCGGGTGATCCCCAACGTCCTCACGCGTGAAAACCCGTTGTGCACGGTTTCGGCATCGCCAGGCGAGACGGTGCGGGCGGTGGTGTACACGGCGGCGGGCGAAAAGGCGATGGCAGTGTGGGGGGACACGGGAGCGGGGAAGGTGGTTTGGGACAGCACGGGGGCGGCTTCCGGCCTCTACTTGCTGGCGGCCGAGGTTCACGATTCCTCCGGAAAAACCAAAGGCCGAAAAGTATCGAAAATCATCGTTCGAAAATGACGTGAAAAACCATCGCGCTCGATCCGGCGGGTTTTCATCCGTGCAAACCGGGCGAAGCCGCCGTTACAATAAGCGCATGGCCCGCCATTCCCGCCCTCCGCGAAGCAAGCTCGACCCCGTCGTCCTGTACAACCAGATCTACAATCTTTTCTACACTTACCTGAACCTCAGTTGCCTCTACATATCGGCTGAAGCGAGTGGTATCTGGCGTCCGTTGTTTTTTTCCCGCAGGCCCCTCATGCCGCACTATTTCGAGCACTACTTCAACAGGACCGCAAACCGGGACAGGCGCAACGTGGAAATCTTCAGCCGCGCGGCAAAGGAGGGAAGGATCGTCCAGGGCGTCCACGCGGGTTTTTGGGACTGTGTGGCGCCGGTTTTCGAAAAGGGCAGATGCCGGGGATATCTCATGAGCGGACCCTTTCTTCGAAAAGTTCCTTCCGCCGGGGAACTGGTTCTGCAGTGGGAAATGGTCTCCGGAAGGAAATCGGGAATCCACGACACCGATTTCCTCACTTATGCGCGGGTCTGCCTGGAGACGCCCGTCCTCGAAGGGACGATGTTGGGCGGGGTGAAGGATCTCCTGGGCATCCTGGGCCGGTTCCTTGTGGGAAAGGCGCGGTACGAGGACCACTCCCGCCTGGAGCACCTGAGGAAGAACGTGTTTCCCAAGCATCTGTCGCACGGATTCTGGATGGGCCAAGCCCTCGGGGAGGACAAGTTCTATCCGACCCCTTGGTCGGACGGGAAGCATCCTGTCTATCTTGAGGAGGAAATGGGGATGTGCCGGGTCCCCACGACCGTGCTGGCCGTGTCATTCCATCCGTCCCAATCCGGCCGTTGGTCGCCGGTGGAATCGCTCGTGAGGGCCTTCGAGCTTCAGCGGGAGTCCTTCCACCTTGCGCGGACGATGGAGGAGACGGTGGCGGGCCGCCTCGAGGATTACGGGGCTCTTTTCGTGACATCGCCTTCCCCGTCGAAAACCCCGACACACGCGAGGCTGGAGATCCGGGACCGCGCCACGTTCCTGAGGCGGCATCTGGAGCGCCGTTTCAAGACAGGCATCCTCGTCGGCGTGGGCGCCTCGGCGGCGGGCGGGGAGCGCCTGGACAAGTCCCGGCACCAAGCCGTCACGGCGCTGAACCTCTGCGCCTCGCTAGGGCAGCCCGTCGTCTTTTTCGAGGACCACGCCGACAAGGTGCCGGGACGGTATTTTCACCTCCGGCCGATCTTGCGGCGGATGTTGGAGGCCTACCTGCACGGTTCGCGGACTCAACGAGAAAGCGCCCGGGAGGAATACGTCCTAGCGGTGCTTCACTACGCTTCCGAGCGCAGTGAGGTCCTGAGGGCCCACCTGCTGGCGGCGGTTTTCGACCTGGTGGAGGCCATCCGCAACCGGCTGATCGCGAGCCCGGAATCACTCGACGCGCTCGCGGCGACCCTCGAGGGCCGGTTTCAAAAGGCCGTTTCCCAGCGCGAGCTGATCGAGGTTTTCAAGACTCACCTCGCCTTCCTGGCGGATTTCGCGGCCCGTCCCTCGGCGGGGGGTAAGTCGCTCCGCGAGGAACAGGTGCGCCGCTACCTGGAGGAGCACTACCGAGAACCCATCACTGTCGCGACCACTGCGCAGGCCCTGGGGGTTTCGCGCGCCACCCTGGGCCGCATCTGTAGCCGGAAGTTGGGAAAAGGGTTCAACGCGCTTCTTCAGGATGCTCGCCTGGAGGAAGCCAAGCGGTTACTCCACAACACTCGGCTCAACGTGCTGAGGGTGGCCCAGGAATGCGGGTACAATTCCGGCGGCTATTTTTTCAGGGTATTCAAACGCAGGATCGGGATGACACCTGACGCCTTCCGCGGGAAAAGGCCGGTACAGGAATGATGAATCAAAAATGAACACAATTTGATTTAAAAGAAGTGTCGGGAGGGTTCCTGGAGGATATTCTGGGTCCTCGGACGGTCTTTTTGAAATCATTAGTTTTACGGGAATGAACGATGGAAATCCTCCGGCTCGGCCTGAAACACCGGAGCTTTCGGCCCTCCCTGAATGGTTTTTGTTTGGGTACGGCCCTATTGCTGGGTGCCCACTCGGTTTCCTCGGCCCAATACACCTGGAAAAACGTGACGGTTCCCGCCGGCGGGTTTGTTTCCGGCGTGAACTATAGCCCGGTCCAGCAGGGACTGATGTATGTCCGCACCGACATGGGCGGGGCCTATCGATGGGACAACGCCCGCGGTGTCTGGGTGCCTCTCACGGACCACTTGGCCGACTGGAACCTGTACGGCATCGAAAGCATCGTGCCCGATCCCCGGGACGCGAACCGGGTCTACGCGGCCATCGGCCAGACCTACAACAACTCGGACGGATACATCCTGGCTTCCACCAATCAGGGAAGCAGTTGGGACCAGTACGCCATCCCGGTCCTCATCGGCGCCAACGACGACGGCCGAAACGCGGGCGACCGCCTGGCCGTGGATCCCAACCTCACCAGCAAGCTTTACTTCGGGTCGCGCTACGAGGGGTTGTGGGTCAGCGAAAACTCGGCGGCCAGCTGGACCCGGGTTACGGCGTTCCCCACGACCGGCGCGAACAGTTACGGCTTGAACTGGGTGATCTTCGACCCCCACGGCACCGTCGGAACGGCCTCGGCGACGATTTTCGTCGGCGTGGCGAACCTGGGCTCGGGCAACAGCAACATCTACCGTTCCACGAACGCCGGAGCTAGTTGGGCCGTCGTTCCAGGCGGGCCCACCAACATGACCCCGCCCCACGCCTCCCTCGGCACCGACGGGAACCTCTGGATCAATTTCGACAGCGGGGGATACGGGCCCAACGGCATCACGACCGGCCAAGTCTGGAGGCTGAACGTCGCCACCCTGGCCTGGACCAACATGACGCCGGCGGCCGGGCCGCCCGCGGGATCCGGCGGGTACGGCGGAATCTGCGTGGATCCACAGAACCCACAGCACGTGGTCGTGTCCACGCTGGATTGGTGGAGCGCCAACGACAAGATCCTCAGCACCACGAATGGCGGAACCTCCTGGGTCACCATCGGGAACGCAAGCACCGGATGGAACGCGGGGCCCTTCGCCCAGTACAACAACAACGGCGCGATCTGGACCCGTTTCTGCGGCGCCAATGACGGGGGCGTGGGCTGGCAGGGGGACGTCAAGATCGACCCGTTCAATTCCAACAACGCTATTTACACGACCGGAGGCGGGGTTTGGTCCAGCGTCAACATCAACGCGGCCACACAGCCCGCCGGCGTCACCTGGACCTTCACCAATGACGGCCTGGAGGAGACGGCCATCGTCGACTTCACCACCTCGGTGGCGGGTGGCGTCCTTTTCAGCGCCATGGGTGACATCGCCGGCATGCGACACAACAACATCGCCCAATCGCCCGTCCTCGGGATGTACTGCAATCCCTCCTGGAGCACCACGGACGGGATCGATTTCGCCCAACTCAACACCAACTTCGTGGTGCGGGAAGGACACAGTATCTGGGGCACCGCGGCCGGGGGGTATTCCACCGACAACGGACAAAGCTGGGTATCGTTCGGCGCAAACCCCAACGGTG
>CAZSKE010000167.1:0-5686 GCA_964607325.1 uncultured bacterium
GCGCGGGGAAACGTCCATGTAGTGGATATCCGAGGGAGTCACCAGCGGGAAATCGTCCTTGTAACGGGCCGCGATGATCTCATCCTCGAATTTGTTGTTGGCGTCCAGCACGGAGTTGGCCTGTGCGATGATGAAACCGTCGGCGTCGTCGGCGGACAAATACTCGATTCGCTTCCCGACCTTGCCTTCTTCCACCCGGCGAAGCGGCGTGGTGATGAACCCGTATTCGTTGATCTTCCCGAAAGTCGCCAAGGAGGCGATCAAACCGATGTTCGGGCCTTCCGGCGTCTCAATGGGGCACAAACGCCCGTAATGGGTGTGATGAACGTCCCGAACCTCGAACCCGGCTCGCTCGCGGTTAAGGCCGCCGGGGCCCAACGCGGACAAACGCCGTTTGTGAGTCAATTCCGCGAGAGGGTTGGTTTGATCCATGAATTGGGAAAGCTGGGAAGTCCCAAAAAACTCCTTGACCGCCGCGGTGATCGGCTTGGTCGAGATCAACTGGCTCGGCATGGGTGAGGTGTCCATGTCCACGATGGACATGCGCTCGCGCACCGCGCGCTCCATGCGGGTCAATCCCAGGCGCATCTTGTTCTCAAGAAGCTCGCCCACGGAACGGATGCGACGATTTCCCAGGTGGTCGATATCGTCTTTCTCGCCTTTGCCGTTGCAGAGCTCCATCAAATGGCGCACGATATGCGCGATATCCTCCTGAGTCAGCGTTCGCTGTTCCGCGGAGGTTTTGAGGCTGAACTTCTTGTTGATTTTGTAACGTCCCACCTTGGCGAGGTCGTAGCGTTTCTTATTGAAGAAAAGGCTGTCCATGAGTCCCTTGGCGTTTTCCAAGGTCGGCGGATCGCCCGGACGCATTTTTTTGTAGATTTCCACCAGGGCAGATTCCACCGAATGGGTGTTATCCTTGCGCAGGGTGGTCAGGATCGAAATGTCCGTCAGCGTGGAGGGAATGGCCTTGACCTTGGTCACCTTGCGACGGATAAGCTCCGCGACGGCTTCCGGGGTGAAATCAGCCCCGGTCTCCATGACAACCTCGCCAGTCGTGGGATCCACCACGTCGGCGGCGGCCGCGTTGCCCATGAGTTTTTTAAGGTCCATCTCCAGGGTTTGCGGCTCGGAAAAAATGGAAAGGATCTCGGCGTCCGTCGCGAATCCCCAGCCGCGAAGAAGTGTCGTGGCCAGGAACTTCCGTTTACGGTCGATACGAGCGTACAACACCCCGTTGGAATCGAACTCAAACTCGAGCCAGCTCCCGTGATAGGGAATCACGCTCGCCACATAGAGTTTCTTGCCTGACACGGAAAGCTTTCCGTCGTCCTCGTCGAAAGCCACGCCAGGAGAACGGTGCAGCTGTGAAACGATCACGCGTTCCGCCCCGTTGATCACGAAAGTGCCGCGATCGGTCATCACGGGCAGATCGCAGAGAAATACCTCCTGCTCGCGGATATCTTTGACTTTTTTAGTCCCGGTTTCCGGATCCTGCTCGCGAATCACTAAACGCAAAGTCACCTTCAAGGGGACCGCGTAGGTCATGCCGCGTTCTTGGCACTCTCGCACGTTGTACTTGGGTTCGAGGAGCGCGTACGAAACGAATTCCAAGGAGGAAACTTCGTTGTAATCCCAAATCGAAAAAACGGAAGTGAACACCGAGTGGAGGCCGACATCCTGTCGTTCCTCTATCGACGCGTCCTTCTGTAAAAAAGCTTCGTATGATTTTCGTTGGACTTCTATGAGATCAGGCATCTCCATGATGGCGGGGATGCGAGAAAAATCGAGACGTTCGCGGTGGCCGAACTTCACTTTCTTCAAATCGGTCCTCCGAAGACAAAGCGGGATCACCGAACGGCGCCAAAGGCATCCGTCCGCATAAAACAAAAACGGGAAAAAGGGGCTTTTTCCCGTTTATGCAAAAGAGGAGCGATTCTAGACGCACGAAGATTGACTGTCAAGCAAAGGTGGGCCTTGAAGGATAATAACTCGAGGAAGTCCCTGGAGGTCCTTGATCACCTCCCGTTTTTCCCAGCCCTCAAATAAACCGCATATCTTGCCGTCCAAGTTGCTGTTAATCTCCATCAACACCCTACCGCCTGGGGTTAGGCGGTTTTTCAATCCCACCCGAAGTGCCCGATAAGCCTCCAAGCCGTCTTCTCCCCCGAAAAGGGCCGTCGCGGGTTCGTATTCCCTTATTTCGGGGGCTAAATCCTCTCGTTCCGATTTTGAGATATAGGGCGGATTGGACAAAATGACTTGGAAAGCGGCCGGATCGTCCTCGGAAAGCGCCTTCCACCAGCTTCCCTCCCGAAACTGAATCCTGTCCTCAACTCCATGCTGATGGGCGTTCTCTCTGGCGATTTTCAAGGTTTCCGGGGATAGATCCACGGCCCATGCCCGGCACCCGGGCACCACGGAGGTTAAGGCCACCGCGAGGCACCCGCTCCCGGTTCCAAGGTCCAAAACCCGCCGATCCTCCTTCGGAAACGTTTCCAGAACCTTTCGGGCCTCCTCCACGAGCATCTCGGATTCGGGGCGCGGAATAAGAACCGACCGATCGACCGCGAAGGAGAGACCGTAGAATTCCTTGTTGCCGAGTAGATACGCCAGGGGTTCGCGCTTGGCCCGGCGGGCGATGAAATCCCTTAAACGACCCCTCTCGTCCATCGTCAAGGGACGGTCATACTGGAGATAAACCCGAAGACGGTCGCATCCCAGAACATTCGCCAGCAGGCACTCCACGTCAAGCCGCGCCGATTCCACGCCTTTGGCCCTGAGGTAGGGGACCGCCCAAGTCAGGATCTTCAGGGGGGTCCACACTTCGTCGCCCAGGGGGATGCCAGGAGTTTCGCTCATGGGACCACCGGCTGAAAAACAGGAATCGTCGACCCCGCGGGCCCGCGGGATGGGTTGTTCGGGAATATCCACGGGGTCATTCGGTGGCATTTCCGCTCATGCGGGATTCCTGATCCGAAAGGCGGAGGGCCTCTAGAATTTCATCCAAATCCCCCTCCATCACGCGATCCAACTGGTGCAAGGTCAGCCCGATCCGGTGATCGGTCACGCGATTCTGGGGGAAATTATACGTCCGGATTTTCTCGCTCCGATCGCCGCTTCCCACCTGGTTTTTACGGCTCTGCGCGTCCGAGGCGCTCCTCTCGGATTCCGCTTTTTCCTGCAATCGAGCGGCGAGCACCTTCATGGCCTTGGCGCGGTTTTTCAGCTGGGACCGCTCATCCTGGCATTGCACGACCAACCCGGTCGGGAGATGCGTGATACGAACCGCCGAATAAGTCGTGTTCACGCTTTGCCCTCCGGCCCCCTGGGAACAAAAAGTGTCGATCTTCAAGTCCTTGGGCTGGATTTTGACCTCCACCTCATCGGCCTCGGGCAGGACCGCCACCGTGGCCGCCGAAGTGTGGATACGCCCCGAAGCCTCTGTGCGGGGAATCCTTTGAACGCGATGAGTCCCGCTTTCTTGCTTGAGAAGCCCGTACGCGCCCTTCCCGGAAACGAGCAGGATGATTTCCCGATAACCGCCCAATTCGCTGGGACTCGCGCTCAACGTCTCCACCTTCCATCGGCGTTTCTCGGCGAAATGGAGATACATCCGAAGGAGGTCCCCGGAAAACAGGGCCGCTTCCTCCCCGCCCGTTCCCGCCCTGATTTCCAGGATGGCGTTCCGGTTCTCGTGAGGATCCTTGGGGAGGAGAAGGGCCTTCCATTCGGATTCCCGGGCGGCGAGTTTCTCGCGTAAGAGGGGAATTTCCGCGGACGCCATTCGCTTCATGTCGGCGTCCCCGGACGCGATCCAGGATTCCGCCTCCGCCAAATCCGCCTGGATTTTTCGGTAGGCTGATATGGAATCCGCCAAGGGGCTCAAATCGGAGAATTCCTTGGAGGCCTTCTGGAAGTCCGTCGCGGACGGGAACGCGGACGGATCGGCGAGCATATCCGAAAGCTCCCGATAACGTTGCTCGGCTTTTTTCAACCGGTTTTCGTACAAAGCCCTCAACCCCTTCCACCCAACTCCAAAACTTGCGCCACCGGAACCGGGTCCAGACGACGAGGATCGAATCAAATCCCCGGACGCTTCCCTCGCCCCACCCCACGAACCCCTCGGGCGCTTTTGTTCACGCGGATGACAAGCTTAGCGACCCGGGCCTTCGAGGCCACCCCTAAAAAGGAAGCGGCCCGAAAAAAAAACCCGGGAGCGGCGAAGCCGCACCCGGGTCGAATGTATGGAAATCACGAGGCTAGTTTTGGGTGGCGTCTCCCGCGGAGCCGCTTCCGGTTTCCGGTTTCTTCGACGAACTCTTGAGGGCGGCCCGCCGCTTGGCTTTCTTGGCCATCTCGGCGACGGCACGGGCCTCTTCCCGGGCCTTGAACTCGGCTTGGACCTTGGCGGCGTTGTCTTCCTTCTTTTGGTACTTCTCGACGCGTCCGGCCACATCCAGAAGCTTCACCTTTCCGGTGAAAAAAGGATGGCAGAGGGCGCAAACATCGACGGAAAAGTCCCCCCGGGTGGAAAAAGTCTCGAGGACATTCCCGCATACACAGGTAATGCGGGCTTTCTGGTACTTGGGATGGATTCCCGTTTTCATGGCGATCAAGTCCTCCGTGGAGCCCCGGACCTTCGGGGCCGGGCAGGGGTGGTAGTTTAAGGAAAAGAACCGAAAAATCAACCGCCAAAACCGGGCGTAACCTTTACCGGGAATGGGAAACGCCGTCTCACGCCCATAATCATGCGGGGTTTCCGCGAGAACCCTTGGAAAAACCCGGATTTGCCCTATCCCCTTCCCGGCTTTCCGCGAACCCGCCAGGTGGTGAAATGACCTCTATTTACCCAGATACAAGAGGGGATTCTGGGGCTTTCCGTTCTTGTGTATCTCGAAATGCAGGTGGGGACCCGTCACGTTCCCGGAGGAACCCACTCGCCCGATCCAATCCCCCTTGAGCACTCGTTGCTGGGATTTGACCCGGATTTCAGAAAGATGCGCGTACCAGCTTTCCACGCCACCCCCATGGTCGAGGATGATCAATCGGCCGTAACCCGTCCTCATGGAGGCGAAGGCCACGCGGCCCGCTTGAGTCGCGAAAACCTTCTGTCCCGCTCCGGGCGCGAGATCCAAGCCTCTGTGAAAAACCTTTTTGCCGGTCAAAGGATGGACGCGATAGCCGAAACCGTCGGCGAAACGACCCGACGTCGGATTCCGAAACCCGACGTCGGTCCGGCGGTTTTCCAGCGCTTGCCATCGAGGGTCGGTCTTCTCCAGGTAATCGCCCCCGGGCAAAAACAATATCTCTCCGGGAACCATATCGCCGTCCACGGCTTTTCGGTTGTGTTTCATGACATCGCCGAGCGCCAATCCGTAGGCGCGCGCGATGTCAGAAAGGCCCTGCCCAGAAAGGACCCAGTGGTAAATCCCGTCCCTCGACGTGATTAAAACCTTCCCGTCGATTTCCGGCTCCGAGCGGTCATTGGCCTGGTTGAGACTGCGAAGCGCCTCTTCCGACACCTTGTACCGCGAGGCGAGGGACGAATACGTGTCGCCTGTTTTGGAATGTCGTAATTGGATCCGGACATCCGGCACTTGATAAAGGCCGGTGACATCCTCCAGCGCCTCGGCGGAGGAGATCCTTTTTTCGATCCCGGGAAGAGCCGGTTTCAAGACCCAGA
>CAZSKE010000168.1:0-317 GCA_964607325.1 uncultured bacterium
TTTCCGCCTCAACGAGCCGACGAGCCAGGTGAAGATCCAGACATTCACCACGGCCTACCGCAAGATCTACGAGGAAGTCTTGAACGGATCCTTCAGCGTCGGTGTCCAGTGGGTTCCCATCAACCTTCAGGATCTGGATGGCGGAAGGTTGGCCAACGGCGTCTTCTACGTGAAAGTGACCACGAAGAGAGACAGTTCCATCGGGAAAATGATGATTATTCCTTGATAAGGCGCGATTCGGGCCCGGCCTGACAAGGCCGGGCCTTTTTTTTATGAAACCCCTGAGGGGGGCATACGCGAGGAAAGGTGCCGGATCA
>CAZSKE010000168.1:327-2871 GCA_964607325.1 uncultured bacterium
CAAATGCCTTTAACGCATTTTTTCGTAAATCCGATGTTCTCCGGTTAAAATAACGTTATGAAGTCCACCCCACCCTCCGAAAGCGCTATTTCCCCGCGCCTCAAGATTTTTCACGCCCTCCAAAGCCTTTTCATGACCTATACGCGCCAGCGGATCAATTACGTGCTGGCGTCGGATCGTTCGTACTGGATCGTCATTATCCCGTCCATCGCGAGCACGGGACTTTACGATTTCGAGAAATATTACGGGAGGATCGAGGAGCGGGACACCTGGGTCAAGGCGAACCTGGACCGCGCCTTGAAGGAACGAAAGACCCATCGTGACCTGTTCGCCGGCTGTGTGGAATTCTACGCGCCTGTCCATCGTAACGGAGTATGTGACGGGGTGCTGATTTCGGGAGCGTTCCGGGAAAAGTGCTGGGCCGCCGATGAGCTTCGAAAACGGTGGAAGGAGATCACCGGCGTCGAAGGGTCGGAACTGAACGCCGATTTCATGCGTTTCGTTCGCGTGGCTTTGGACAGCCCCATCCTCGATGAAAAGGGAATGGACGGCTACGCGCGCTTGATGACTCTCCTGGCCCGTTGGCTGGCCGGGGAGGAGGATTCGAGCATGCTGGGCGAAACGGACCGCCTTCGCCGGGAAGTCTTCTCGCCCCGACTGCCTCATCCCTACTGGGTGGAATGGGTGATGGGGATCGACAAGTTCCAGGCCAAGGGCGAGAACAATCGGGAGTTGTTCTCCTGGGAGCGAGAGGAGATGGGCATCGCGAGGCCTCCTACGGCCGTCATCGCGCTGATGCCTCAATCCACGGGCCGCCGGAGCGGTTTGGTCGAGGAATTGTGCCGGGCGCGGGAGTTTCAACACGAGTGTTTTCTGGCGGCGCGCGGCAAATCGGAATGCGTCGCGGGGCCTCTCGGCGATTACGGCTCCTTGATCCTGACGTCTTATCGTCCCGGGGCCACGGCGGCCCAGGCGCGGTTGGAGGTGCGCGAGAAGATCCGCTCTTTTCGAGAGGAACTCGAAAAAAGGTTCGGCATGACCGTGTTGGCCGGCGCGGGGTTTCTCAGGACCGGAAACCAGGATTTGGCACGCTCCTACCGCGAGGCGGTCGCGGGGCTCCACATGGCGGTTCAGGCCGGGCGCAACCCGACATTCATCGAGGCGACGGTCAACGAGCGGGAAGGCGTTCCAACCGCCGGGTTGAGGGCTTCCGTGCGGGAACTCGCCGAGGCCATGAACCGGGCGTCGCAGGACCGGATCGCGATTTCGCGGGATAAGTTCATTCGCCAGGTGCTTTTCGCGAGCCATGGGCAATCCGAGGTCGCGCGCATCCATTGTCTGTCGGCGCTTTACATCCTTCTGGAAAGGTTCGAAGGGAAGTCGGGGGTTTCGCTTCACGCGGCGAGGACGCTGGGTGACGACCTAGCGGATCGCGTGGCGTCGGCCGGAAACCTGCCCGATCTCATGGCGGCGTTCACGGGGGCCCTCGAGGCTTTGGAACACTATCAGGAAAAACCGCGCGAGGCGGGAACCGCCGCGCGCGTGGAACAGGTATTGAAAGATATCGAGCTGGAACCCGGGAAACCCTGGAAGCTCCACGAGATTTGTCGGCGAACCGGGATGTCCACGCCCACTTTCTTGAAATGGTTCCGGAAATTGACCGGGTCTGGTTTCGGCCCCTTCATCCGAAAGGCCCGCTTGACCAAGGCGCGCCAAATGCTCCAGGAAGGGCCTCTCACTTTGGAGCGAATCGCGCAGGAATGCGGGTTCAATTCCGCCAGTTACCTCATTCAGGCGTTCAAGCGAACCATGGGCACTTCACCGCGCAAATATAAGCATTTAAAGACCGGCCTTTAATCATTCACCATCGTCATTTTAAAAAACCTAAATCATATTTATATGGCTTCGACTACACTTAACACTCGGCGGTTTAAGCCGACATTTCCAGCGGCTACGGGGTTTCCATGCGGTTTATGAACGCTCGTTTCTCTCAAGATCCAGTCATGTTCGAGAGCCATCCAAGAAACGGATTTCGTTGGATCGGTTTATGGGCCCTCGCGACATTCGTCTTTTCCGCGCCCTCCCAAGCCGCCGTCAACGTGACGGTCAACGCCGGGACCGCCCTCACCACGATCAACGCGAACCTTTTCAGCCAGAACATGAGCGTCTACGATTCGTCGGCGCTCAACACCAACACCGGATACACGCAGGCCGTGTCCCTCATCGGCGCCCCACTCATGCGTTTCCCAGGGGGTGGCTACGGTGACATGGTGGATTGGAACAACATCGAGGCGGGACCTTACGGCGCCTGCACTGGGAGCGGCGGCTGGTACATCAACATGCAGGAAGGCATCGCGTTCGCCAACGCCGCCAATGTGAAGTTGCAGTGCATCATCAACTACCCAGGGAAATGGTGTCCCACCAGCGGTCCCAACCACGCGGCGGCCACCATCAAGGCCGCGGATTGGGTCCGATATATGAATGTCACCGGAGGCGGTGCCCACAAGGTCACCTACTGGGAGATCGGGAACGAGTGTTATTTCA
>CAZSKE010000168.1:2884-5655 GCA_964607325.1 uncultured bacterium
GACTTACGGGAGCAATTTCGTCAATTTCTACAACGCCATGAAGGCGGTGGACAGCAGTATCAAGGTGGGGGCCATCGTGCAGTACGACGAGGTCACTTGGTCCCAAGCGGCGCTGACGGCCATCCGATCCCGGGGCGTCACGCCTGATTTCGGCATCTGCCACGCTTATCCGTATTGGTGCTCCGATGTTTCCACCTGCGAGCAGACCTCCGTGGACACGCAGATCCTCGGAACCAACGTGGACAACATGGCCGCGGTCCACACCGCCATGAACAGCATCGTCACGAACTCGGGATACACCTCGGGAAGCATCCCCTACTGGATGACGGAGTACCGCTCCACCGTTCCCGAGAACAAGGCCAACCAGTTCGTCGACGCCATGTTCTGCGCCCAATACCTGATGGAGATGGCGCGCCTTGGTTGGCAGGGAGCCAATATCTGGGCCATCAAGAACGGGTACAGCACGGACGTGTATTCCGATTTCGGGCTCTTGTGCCGTGAAAACTCCGATCCGGAAGGCCGGCCGGACAACAGCCCGCGACCCACGTACTATATTTTCCCCCTGCTCAACAAGGTTTTCGGCAAGAACATGGTCAGTTGTTCGGATGACAGCACGAGCGTCCGCACCTGGGCGTCCAAGGACGCCAGCGGCAACCTGACCGTTTTCCTGGTAAACAACAATCCGAGCGCGCCGGCCACCTGCACGGTGGCTCTCAACGGGTTCGCGGCGGGAGCCACGGGCAACATTTGGACCATCATCAGTTCCGGAACCACCCGAACCGGCGCCACGACCCCGATCCTCCAGCGGCGCCGGTGCACCATCAACGGCACCGAATTCCCGGCCGTCACGGCGTTCCCGGGAACCGGCAACACCATCGCCACGGCCGCCAGCTTCCCAGTGACTCTCCCGGCCGCGTCGATGGTGTTGGTCAAGGTTCCTTCCACCAGCAGTACCCCCATTCCCACCTTCACCATGACCCCCACCCAGTGCGGTAGCGTCCTCAACGGGTGCAACAGCCTCACGCAAAACGGCACCTGGGAAGGGGCGAACGCCACCCGCACCATCATCACGTCGGGCTATCCCACGGGGGCTTTGACCGAGGGGACCGGGCTGATGCAGGTCAACATCACGACGGGAGCGGCTTATAACGCCGCCATCATGAACCTGACGAGTTTCTTGCCCACCGTTCTCACCGGATCGGTCCAACTGCAGATGGACATCAACATCCCTTCGGCCGTCCTGACCGCCATGGGCGGCTGGCATTCAATGGTATTGGCGGGCGATTCGTCGACCAACAGCATCTGGTCGCAGAACCTTTCATCGGACACGCCGAACCTCGTGGCGGGCCAGCAAACGCTCACCTTCAATTTGAACTACCCGGGCACCCTCACGTCGACGATGCCCATCTCAAAGATATTTTTCATTCTCAACGCCCAGAACGCCGCCACGGGATCCATTTACGTGGACAACATCCGACTTGTCAGCAGTTGCGGCATGCCCACGCCCACCCGAACGCCTTGCGCGTATCTCCTGAACGGGGCCGAGACTCTCGCCGAGAACGGGACTTGGACCGGCGCCAACGCCACGCGATCGATCGTGAACACGGCGGGGGGGGCGCCCACGGGATCCATCGCGCAGGGGAGCTACTGCATGAGAGTGGCGGTGGCGACTCCCAACGCTTATAACACCGATATTTTCAACCTTGAATCCTTCGCTCCCTCGAATTGGTACGGCGTCACCCGCTTGCAAGCCAACGTTTACGTGGACTCTAGCCTGATGACAGGGGTGACTTACAACAATCTGCTTCTTTTCGCGGATTCGGGTCCCAGTGGCGTGTATTTCGCCTCTCTTTCCTCAAGCAATCCCGCGCTGGTCGCCGGGGTCAACACCGTGACGTGGGATATCAATTATCTGGAGCCCGGATCCAGCACCGCGAGTCTTCTCCAGCCCGGCATGGCCATTACCAAACTCGTTTTCATCTTCAACAATAGTTCCGCGACCAACACGGGAAGCTTCTGGGTGGATAACATCCGGATGCTTCGAGACGGTTGTATGCCGACCCCAACCGCCAGCCGGACTCCGACTGTGACCCGGACCTTTACATCGGGCTCGACCGCCACGTTTACCCGAACCAGCACGCCCACGTTCACCCGCACGTCCACTTCCACTTTCACGGCCACACCGACCCGTACCCCGACGCGCACCAACACCATCGCGTTGACCAACACCTTCACGCGCACCAACACGGCGACGAATACGCGCACGTCCACTTCTACCTTCACGGCCACGCCGACCCGCACCCCTACGCGCACCAACACGATTCCCGCGAACACGAATACTTTTACGCGCACCAACTCGCCCACGTTCACGCGCACCCATACCGCCACCTTCACGGCCACGCCGACCCGCACCCCGACGCGCACGAATACCATCGGGTTGACCAATACCTTCACGCGGACGAACACCGCCACGAACACGCGCACGTCTACTCCCACATTCACAGCAACGCCGACCCGCACCTCCACACGCACCCACACCATTGTGTTGACCAACACCTTCACGCGCACGAACACGGCGACGAATACCCGCACGTCCACAACCACCTTCACCTCCACGCCCACCCGCACTTCCACGCGCACCCACACCATCGGGTACACCCACACCTTCACGCGCACGAGCACACCCTCCTTCACGCGCACGAACACCCTCACGATGACCGCCACGAACACGGCGACCCCCACGCGCACGGCCACGTCCACTTCGACATTCA
>CAZSKE010000169.1:0-3840 GCA_964607325.1 uncultured bacterium
TTTAAGCTGGGGCGAGGCCTGGCTGAGCCGGGCGGTGTCGGACTGGCTGAGGTAACCGGACCGCGCCTTCTTCATGTCGATACGCGCCACCGAGCACAACAAGCGCAAGGCGAGTTCGGAGGCGGTCATTTCCAGGGAAAAGAACCCCACCGGGATTCTTTCCTTCCCGGCGTTCGTCACCATGCTGACATGCTGGGCGATATTGAGGGCCAAGCTGGTTTTTCCCACGCTGGGCCGGGCGCCGATCACGATCAAGTTGGAGGGTTGGAACCCCGCGGTCATCTCGTCCAGGTCGTAGAACCCCGTGGGAATCCCGGTGATGTGGCGTTGGTGCTGGGCCAAATCGCTGACATACTCGAAGGACCGGCCCACCAGTTCCTTGATGCTCATGAAGTCCTGGTTGCGTTTGAGTTCGGTGGCTTCCAGGATGAGGCGTTCGGCGTCGTCGAGGGTCTCGGCCAGCGGCCTCGAGTCCGCGTAGGCGTCCGAAACGACACGGGTCGCCGCGTGGATGAGTTGCCGGGACACGGATTTTTCCCGGACAATCGTGGCGTAGTACTCCACGTTGGCCGCCGTGGGGACCCTTTCCACGAGCGCCGCGAGACCCGACACGCCGCCCAGCCGTTCCAGGTCGCCGGTGCGCTTCAACTCGTTGGACAGCGTGATCATATCCACGGGTTCGCCGCGATCGTAGAGGCCCGCCACGGACTCGAACAAACGGCGGTGCGATTCGCGATAGAAGTCCTCGGCCCTCACGGTCTGCACCACGGTCTCGATCGCGTCTCGAGACATGAGCATGGCGCCCAGCACGGACTGCTCGGCCTCCAAGTTCTGGGGGGGGACACGAACCTCCGGGAGCGAGGAAGGGGCCGCGGATCGGGTGTTTTCCATGGGATCTCCGGATCAAGTCAAAACAACCCGCGACGCGTTTGGAACTCTTTTCCGCGCCAAGCGTTCCAGGGGTTTTCGGGTCCAACCCGACGTTTCCCGGAGGGCTTGGAGTTCGCGAAGCGGACGCTCGGGTTTTTAGAACGGCAAGCCAGGCCCGGCGCGATGTTCAACACCCGGCTAGTTTACCGGATGCGCGGCCGGGCGAAATGAATTTCAGGCGCCCAGCGCCACCGGGGGCCCCGCGAAGGCCCTATCCGCCGGTTGTGCCCGTGTTCCTCACAACTTGTCCACGACCACGGTCACTTCCGCGTTGACGTTGGCGTGGAGCTTGAGATGAACCTGATACCGCCCCACATGTCGGATCGGCTCGTCCAGTGAGACCTTTTTCTTCTCGACGGAATACCCGAGCGCCTGGAGCCCCTCGGCCACCTCTTGGCTGGTCACGGACCCGAACAAGCGGCCTTCCTCCCCCGCCTTGTGACGCAGGGAAACGGTCACGTTCCTCAGTTTGGAAACGAGGGCTTCCGCCTCCATTTGTTCTTTCTCGTGGCGACGCGCCTCCGCGGCCTTCAGGTTCTCGGCGTTTTTCAAGGCGCCCCCGGTGGCCTCCTGGCCCAAGCCTCCCGGGATGACGAAATTCCGGGCGTAGCCGTCCTTGACCTCGACGACTTCCCCCTTCTTGCCCATTCCCTTGACGTCCTTCAGCAAGAGGATCTTCATGGCGTTCAGCCTCTCGGTCCTTGGTTTTTACCCGCGGTCTCCGCCTCGACGCCCGGCGGGACGCGCAGTTTCCGGAAATCCAGCCAGAGGTCCATCATGCCCATCAGCGCGATGGCGGGAGCGCTGTTCGAGAAGAATATTAGAAAGTAGATCGAGAAACGGATCAGCGGTCTCAGCTTCCATCTCCAAAAGAAGAAGCTGGCCACCCCAAGGCCCTGAAGGAAATAAAGGTTGCCGAAAAAGATCCCCAGACAACCGCCCCAGGTGGTCACCCTCCCATCCGGATCGGACCAAACCCCGTAGGCCAGAAGACCCACGGACAGGATCAAACCGAAAACCAGGGGTTCGGGAACCGCGAATTCCCGGAAGGGCTCCGGACGGCGCACACGGGAGTTCCAACGCGATAACAGGGCGCCCACGGGGTAGTACGCCAGCAGGCCGATGAAAAGACAGCTCGCGGCGATAAACCCAGGGAGAAGGCGGAGGTAATAAACCCGGACTTGTTGGAGTTGGGCGACCTGCTCCGGCCTCAATCCGTTTTTCGAGAGCGCGTCCAAAGCCTCGCCCAGCCATTCCCTCATCCCCAGGAAAAGGAACCGGCCGTCGGAAAGCGTGACGCCGAAAAGCGCGGCGAAGACCAGCAATCCGGCCGCCAGGGAACCCAGCAACACCACCCAGGCGCCCCGCGCCCCGCGCCATTGGGCCCACACCGACACGATTGTCGCCACGCCCAGAAGCGCCAGTAGCGTGAAGACCTGCACGATGACGCCCAGAAGCAACCCGACCATGGGGATCTACCCCGTCAATCGTTGGCGAAGGGAAGGAGCGCGATGTTCCTGGCGCGCTTAATGGCGTGAGTCAACTCACGCTGGTGCCACGCGCAGGTGCCCGTCATGCGCGAGGGCAGGATCTTTCCCCTTTCACTGATGAACGAACGCAAGCGAGAAGCGTCCTTGTAGTCGATGAAATCGATCTTCTCGGCGCAAAACCTGCAGACCTTGCGGTGGGGACGGCGGAATCGTGACCCGCCCTCGCGACGGCCTCGGGGTCCCGCCGCGCCGCGGGGTCCGGAAGGCGGTCCGGAAGGACGGCCGGACGCGGCGTGCGACGGCGTCGAAGCCGGGCTGGGGCTGGAAGACGGTGCTGGACTGGGAACTTGCTCTGTCATGACTTCAATCTCCTTCTTGGGGTCGTTAGGGTTCGTGTCGAGTTAAAAAGGGATGTCCTCGTCGCTGGCCGGGGCCGAAGCGTGGCTCTCCTCCGCGCTCTCGGCGGCGGGTTCGGTCTCGGAACTCGCGGCGCCGCGGCCTCCACGGGCGAGAAACTGCACCCGCTCGGCGACCACCTCGAGGATACTGCGCTTCTGTCCGTCCTCGGTTTCCCAGGACCGGCTTTGAAGTCTTCCCTCGACATGCACGGGGTCGCCCTTTTTCAGGTGCTCTCCCGCCGCCTCGGCTTGTTTGCGCCACACCACCACGGTCACGTAGCAAACCTCGTCCTTCTGCTCTCCGGACTGAAGTTTGTAAACGCGGTTGATGGCCATCCGAAGGTTGGCCACGGGCGCTCCCCCGCTGGTATAGCGAAGCTCGGGATCCTTCGTCAGGTTCCCCATCAGAATGACTTTGTTGAAGCTGGGCATGGCTCTCTCCCGATTCTTTAAGGTTGGGCTGGAGCGGCGGGCCCAGCGGGTTTGACCTCGGCGGGTTTAACCTCGGCCGGTTTGACCTCGGCCGGTTTGAGGTCCACCGGCTTGGGCGCCGCGGGACGGGCGGCGCTATGGAGCGTCGAGGTTTTGATCCGCGGGGGGGTCTTCTTGCGGCCTGAAACCTCATCCCGGGTGATCATGAACTTGATGACTTTTTCGAAAAGCCTCAAGTTACGACCCAACTCGGCCACCGCCGACGCGTCCAAAGACGCGTGGAAGAACCAATAGATCCCTTCGCGCTGTTTCTGGACCGTATAGGCCAGACGACGGCGTCCCCACTCTTCCTTCTTGATGACCGTTCCCTTGGCGTCGGTCGTGACCTGCTCGACCTTGGCGGCCACCGCTTGGGATTCGTCGGCGGAAGCGGAAGGATCCAGAATGTAAATGATCTCGTACTTCTGCTGCATGTAAAACCTCCCTGTGGATATTCCTCCTGGCGGAGGAAAAGTCCCTTTTCCCCGGATTCCATCATCCAGTACCGAAAGGGACAGGGTTCCTGCTGTGGGCTTGGGCCCGCTGGCGGG
>CAZSKE010000169.1:3850-5654 GCA_964607325.1 uncultured bacterium
GAGTATAGGGGGAGGACGTTTCGGCTTCAACTCCATAAAATCAGCCTAAACAGCCCCTATTTGTCATGGGGAATTGGTTTTTTCGCGCGCGCGCGCTCCTAACCGTCTTGTTTTGCCCACGGCCGCCTTCACCTGTTTCCACGACACAACGCCGGCCGTCGCGCCCAGGGCCTGAACGGCCAGGGTTCCGGCGGCGCAACCAAACGCCAGGCATTCGGAAAGAGGCCGCTGTTCGATCAAACCCCTCACGTATCCCGCGCAAAAACAATCCCCGGCGCCCGTGGTGTCCACAGCGCGCGTCTTGCGCGCCGGAAGCGTTATCTCCCATCCCGTCCGGTGCCGAAGATAGGCCCCTTTTTCACCGCGCTTGATGACCACGCATCGGGCTCCCAAACGGATGAAAGCCGCGGCCGCGGCCCGAAGGCGGCAATGCCCCAACAGGGATCTCACTTCCCTCTCGCTCGGCATGAAGTGGTCCAAATGAGGGAGACAGGGCCGAAGGGCCCTCATCCACCGGTTTTCAAAATCCCAAGCCGTGTCCAAGGAAGTGACAAGCCCGCGTTTCCTGGCGGAAGCCAAGACGCGTCCCATGGGCGCTCCGTCCAGGCCGGGGAAAAGGAAGTACCCACCCACGTGCAGGTGGCTGAAGGATCGGAAGACGGAAGGATCGATGTCGCGGGGGGAAAGCTCGGCGTTGGCCGCGACAGAGTGCAGGAAGGACCTTTGGGCCCGCGAGTCGATCAAGACCGCCGTGGCGGCCGTGGGCGTCTTCAGGGACCTGAAAACCCGGGAGCATTCGACTCCCGCGCGTTTCAGCTCATTCACGGCAAAATCCCCGAGCGGGTCGCGTCCGACCCGGGCCAGCAGGGAAACCCGCGCGCCCATCCGGCCCAGGGCCGCCGCGGTGTTCGAGGCGCAGCCTCCCAACGCCAAGCGGATGTCCCGCACCAGGGAAAGCCCGCCCGAGGGCGGAAGCGTGTCCACGGGACGCGCGAGGACGTCCACCACCACGTTTCCCAAACAAAGAACCCGCCGTTTCAAACCAAACGCTCCATGACGCGCCTCCGGAATAAGCCGCCCGGGAGCCATTTAACCATAAAACCGTTATGCGCACTCACGGCGGCCCACGATCACGCCCGGTTCCCCACGGAGACACGGGGAAATCCCCGCCGGAATCAACCGGTCATCCCCAGGAAGGCCCTCTGGGGACCCGCGGGTCCGCGTAAAAAAAAAACGCCCCGACCCCCTGACGGGAGGCGGAGCGTATCAAAACGAAAAAACGTGATACTACGCGGATCTGCCGGCGCTCCCGAGGACGTTCTCGTTCTTGTCCATGATCATCTTGATCAGTTCCTCGCGGGCCGGGCCCAGGTACTTCCGCGGATCGAACTCGCTCGGCTGTTCGGCGAACACCTTCCGGATGATGGCCGTCAACACCAGGCGGCCGTCCGAGTCGATGTTGATCTTGCACACCGCGCTCTTGGCGGCCTTCCGAAGCTGTTCCGCGGGGATGCCCACGGCGGCCTTCAACTTCCCGCCGTTCTTATTGATGATGTCCACGTACTCCGGCACCACCGAGGATGAGCCGTGCAGGACGATCGCGAAGCCGGGGATGCGCTTCTCGATCTCTTCCAGGATGTCGAACCGCAGAGGCGGCGGCACCAGCACGCCCTTGTCGTTCATCGTGCACTGCTCGGGTTTGAACTTGAACGCCCCGTGCGACGTGCCGATGGAAATGGCCAGCGAATCGACCCCGGTCTTCTTGACGAAGTCCTCGACCTGATCCGGCTGGGTGTAGACGTGC
>CAZSKE010000170.1:0-5650 GCA_964607325.1 uncultured bacterium
CCACGGCGCTGGTGGATTCCGGGGGCTTGTGGGGCCTGAGCGCGGACGGGTGTTTGTTGCCCTTTTCGCCCGAGCTCGCGGCCGAGGACCTTCCGATCCTGTCCGGCGCGAGGCTGGGGGCGGACGCTGTGGGAACCACGCGCTCGGCGGACACGTTCCGCCCCGCCTTGGATTTCCTGGCCTTCCTGAAAAAGGAGGACCCGACGCTGTACGCCGGGTTATCCGAGGTGAATGTCTCGGAACGGGACCAGTTGAGGACGACGTTTCTCGACGGCCTTCAGGCGCGTTTCGCGCCGGGAGCGGGCGAGATGGAGATGCGGAGGATGGCGGCGGTGTTGAGCGACCTGGGATCGAAGGGCCTGCGGGCCGAGTCCATGGATTTCAGGTTCAAGAACCAAGTGGTGGTCCGCACCCGGTAGGAAACGCGGAATGGGCTGAGGCGGATGGCGGGTGTGGGATGTTGACCGTTTAGAGGAGACGTAACAAACGGGGGTGGCGGCATGGCGAAGGAAGTCAAGGACGGGATCGTGGTGGGGCTGGACCTGGGCACGACCAAGGTTTGCGCCATCATCGGGGAACAGGACGACGACAACATGGTGCACGTCATCGGCGTGGGCACCACGCCGTCGACCGGCCTCAAGAAAGGCTCGGTGGTCAACATTGACCAGACCATCACGGCCATTCAAAAGGCCGTGCAGGACGCCGAGCGCATGGCGGGCGTCCAGGCGGGCTCGGTGTACGCCGGCATCGCCGGGGGCCATATCAAGGGCCTCAACAGCCGGGGGGTGATTGCCGTGTCGCGCCACGACAAGGAAATCACCGAGGCGGACCGGGTGCGCGTCATCGACGCGGCCCAGGCCATCGCCATTCCCCTCGACCGCGAGATCATCCACGTGATCCCCCAGGAATACATCGTGGACGACCAGGACGGCATCAAGAACCCCGTGGGCATGTCGGGGGTCCGCCTGGAGGCCGAGGTGCACATCGTGACCGGCGCGGTTACCGGCGTGCAGAACATCGTGCGAAGCGTGGAAAGGGCCGGGCTGACGGTTTCCGACATCATCCTCCAGCCCCTGGCCTCCGCGGAAGCCATCCTGGCGCCCGACGAGAAGGAACTGGGCGTGGTGTTGGTGGACATCGGCGGCGGCACCACGGACATCGCGGTGTTCATCAACGGAAGCCTTTGGCACACCGGCATCATCACCCTGGGCGGCGCCCTGGTCACCAACGACGTGGCCGTGGGTCTCCGCACCCCCAACGCCGAGGCCGAGATGATCAAGCTTCAGCGTGGTTGCGCCTTGACCCGCATGGTGGGGGACGAGGAGGAGATCGAGGTGCCGGGCGTGGGGGGCCGGAACGAGCGCCGCGTGCCGCGGCGGGTGCTTTCCGAGATCATCGAGGCGCGCATGGAGGAGATTTTCGAGCTTGTGGCGGCCGAGTTGAAGAAGTACGGGTTCGAGGACCGCGTGCCGGCCGGGGCCGTCCTGACGGGCGGCGCGGCGCTCATGGAAGGCACGGCGGAACTGGCCGAGAAGACCTTGCAACTGCCGGTGCGCATCGGGTCGCCGAAACGCGTGGGCGGGTTGACCGACGTGGTGTCCAACCCCGCGTACTCGACGGCCGTCGGGCTCATGTTGATGGGCTTCCAGACCCAGGGCCCCCGGGGCTCTCGCAAGGGCGCTTCGGGCGCGCGAGGCGACGGGTTCCTGAAGGATGTCGTAGCCCGGATGAAAGCTTGGTTTGGCGATTCGCTCTGAGTAGTGGTGTGTCGAAGGGTTTGGCGATTCGCTCTGACAGAGCGATGAGCCCTGAGTAGCACGGCGTATCGAAGGGTTTGGCGATTCGCTCTGACAGAGCGAAGAGCCCTGAGCAGCGCAGCGTGTCGAAGGGTTGGGAGTTGGCGTTTTAGAAAGCGACTCTCCTCCCCCTCGAGGGGGAGGATGAAGGTGAGGGTGACTGGCGGATATCCAAGTCCCCTTGCCTGACTCTCTCTCCCCCCGGGGCGAGAGGGTAAAAGCGAAATAGCCATAGGGAGGCGTACGAGGAAAAATTCCGGAAACGCGGGGAGAGCCGGGCTTGTCCAGGGGCCCGGATGTTTACATCCCGTCAGGATGCCCGCGCTTCATGGCGCACCAGGCCTGGCTGAAACCAAAAGAAGTTGTGAATAAAAGGAGAAGAGAAATGATCGAGTACGTGGACGAGCATGTGAAGCAGTACGTGGCCAACCTCAAGGTGATCGGCGTGGGTGGCGGCGGGTGCAACGCGGTCAACCGCATGGTGACCGCCGGCATCAAGGGCGTGGAATTCCTGTCGGCCAACACCGACTACAAGTCCCTCAAGAAGAACCTGGCTTCCCGGAAGATCCAATTGGGGAGCAAGCTCACCAAGGGCTTGGGATCGGGCGGGGACCCGAGCGTGGGGCGCGAGGCCGCGATGGAAACCGCCGAGGAGATCCAGGAGGCGATCAGCGGGGCCGACATGGTCTTCGTGGCCGCCGGCTTGGGCGGTGGCACCGGCACCGGCGCCGCGCCGGTGGTGGCCGAAATCGTGAGGAAAATGGGGGTTTTGACGGTGGGGGTGGTCACCCGGCCGTTCGACTTCGAGGGCCCGGTGCGCAAGGCCCAGGCCGAGGACGGCCTCAAGGCCATCCTGCCCCACGTGGACGCCATCATCGTGGTGCCCAACGAGAGGTTGAACGTGGTGTCCGAGGCCAACACCGACTTCTACAACGCCTTCAAGCGCGTGGACGACGTGCTGGTGCAGGCCGTGGAGGGCATCACCGGGGTCATCCACTCGGAGGGCTTCATCAACCGTGACTTCGCCGACGTCAAGCGCATCCTCGCCTCCAAGGGCAAAGCCCTCATGGGGTCCGGCTACGCCACGGGCGAGGACCGGGCGCTCAAGGCGGTCCAGATGGCCGTCAACTGCCCGTTGCTGGAGGACGTGGACATCGCGGGAGCCACCGCCGTTCTGGTGCAGATCACGGCCGGCGCCAACTTCTCGATAAACGAGTTCCAGCAGATCAACGGGTACATCCAGAAATCGGCCCAAGCGGGAGCCGAGATCGTGCCGGGCGTCGTGCGCGACGAGAGCCTGCACGACGGGTTGCGCGTCACTCTGGTGGCCACGGGATTCGGCCAGGTCGAAGCCCCGGTCGAGGAAACGCCGCTCAAGGAGTTCAAGGACTTCGTCCTTCAGAACTTCCAGCCGGGCAAGGCGGCCCAGGCCGCGCAGGAGCGCGAGGAGGCGGGAGGAGAGGTTTCCCTGGACTTCTCGACGGGCCAGTACGACATCCCGGCGTACCTCCGCCGCAAGCTGTCGCACAAGGCGCTCAATTGACCGTTGGCGGATAAGCCCCGCCGCCTTTGGCGGCGGGGGACCACTTGAGGCCTCCCTCCGAGGAAGGCTCAGGCGCCCCGGCCACCCGGCGTCGTCTTGGACGATGCCGGGTCAGCGGTCCTTGACAACGCCGCGCGAGTCACCCGCGTGATGCCGGACAAGCCGCCGGGCAACTCGGGATGACGGCCGGTCGACAGTCGGCTTACGGTTGGGATCGAGCGGTTTCGTCAAGGCTGGTACGGGGGTTCCGAGGTGTTTCAAAAGGCTTTACGCTGGGTTCTCGTTCCGCTCTTGTGCGCGTGGGCGCACGCCGCCACGGCCCAGGCCGCGGCGGGCCGCGTCGTGGCGTCCCCGAAAAAGGGCGTTCCGCCGCGCGCGACGTCGACCCCCCCTGTCACGCTCACGCCCACCTTGACGGCCACGCCCCAGGGCGAATTGCCCAAGACGGCCCTCGACGGCCCCCTCTTGGTGGCGCTTTGTTACCACCAGTTCGGCGACCGCCGGGAGCCGGGCGATCCCACTTACCGCCTCGCGCCCGCGGGGTTCCAACGCCAGCTCGATTGGCTCCAGCGCAACCATTGGACCTTTGTCACCGTCGAACAAGTGGCGGCGCATTGGACGGAGGGAAAGCCCCTCCCCGAAAAATCCGTGCTGTTGACCTTCGACGACGGCTTCGAGAGCATCTACACCCAGGCCTGGCCGATGATGGAAAAGGCGGGTATCCCGGGCGCGCTTTTCCTTTACACCGATTTCATCAAATGGCAGGGCGGCGCGCTCAAGTGGGACCAGCTTAAAAAAATGGGCGGGAAGGGCATGAGCTTCCAGTCCCACTCGATGTCGCACCCCAACCTGGCGCGCCTGCGGGACGGGATGGGGGACGCCAAGTTGAAGGCTCGCCTCCGGTCCGAGATGGAGGGCTCCAGGGATTTCCTCCGGACGAAGTTGGGCGTGTCCCCGGTCGCCATGGCGTATCCGTACGGCGTTTACAACGCGTGGGTGCTGGTGGCGACCCGGGACGCGGGCTACAAGCTCGGCTTCACGGTGGATCCGGGGCCCAATGACCGCACGATCAACGCGTACAAGCTGAAACGCCACCTGGTGACGAGCGGCACCCACCCGGCGAAATTCGCCGAGTTCTTCAACAAGCGGGTTCTGCACCTGGTCGACCATTCCCCCGCCCCGGGGTCCCACCTGTCCACTCGGGACGTGACCGTGAAGGCGAGGATCCTGGACGACGTGGACCCGGCCAGCGTGGTGCTCAAGTTGGGCGACAAGCCCCTCAAGGGGTTCCAATACGATCCGGTCACGCGCGTCATCACGCGCAAGGCCAAGATGCCGATCTTCCGGGGAGGGCATTTGCTGACGGTGCAGGCCGTGGACCGCAACGGGGTGGCCCGGACTCAGAGCTGGTACTTTCGGGTGCGCCAGCCCGCGGCGAAGTCCCGAGGGAAGAACGCGACGCCGTGAGGCCCGTGCCGGAGGTCCTCGGGGTGAGCGGCTGTTTTCGCGACCTTGCGGGTAAGGGTGTGGTGAATGTGAAAAGGGTTCTGGTGTTCCTGCTTCTGTTGGCGCTCCTGCCGGTCGCCTCCCGGACGGGTGAGGCGGGCGGCGTGGAATTGCGCTACAGCTATCGGCCCGAGAGAACGACCGTCGAGACGCCTTTGGACGAAGAGGGCCGCGCCTGGATCCCCGTGGAGGACCTGGCGGCCTTCTACGGCGTCCGCTACAAGTACCAGCCGCAGGCGAACCGGGTGGAACTGGTCCGCGGGGCGCGCCGCGTGGTGGGGGTGGTTTCCCAGCCTTTCTGCCTGGTGGAAGGCAACGAGACGGTTTTCCTGGAGCCCTTGGAAATAGTGAGGGGCCGCCTGTCGGCCCGTCCCGAGGCCGCGGCGTCGCTGGTGGCCGCCGTGTTGAACGTGCGGGCCGCCTACCTCGAGGACAAGAACGTCTTGTATGTGGGGGCGGTGTCGTCCCAGGACCTCCGGCGCGAGATCGAGGCCGAGGAACAAAAGCGGGCGATCCCCGCGGCTAAAATCGTGTCGGCGCCCTCCACCCCCGCGCCTGAGCCCACCCTTCCGGGGCCCGAGCCCAAGGTCCAGACCATTTCCTCCAAAACCTTGCGCGAGCGCGCGTATCGCATACGGAAAATCGTGGTGGATCCCGGCCACGGCGGCCGGGACGGGGGGGCGGTGGGGCATAGCCGGCGTTTCACGGAGAAGGAGGCGGTGCTGGACATCGGCAAGCGCGTGAGGGACATCCTGAAGCAGGAGCCCGACCTCGAGGTGCTGATGACGCGCGACAAGGACAAGTT
>CAZSKE010000171.1:0-256 GCA_964607325.1 uncultured bacterium
TCTTCGGGAGGGGTAAAGGCCGCGTCCGGGGTTACTGCGGCCATCCGGAGATCGAACTGGCCCTGGTTCGGCTGTTCGAGGCGACCGGGGAGGCGCGCTACCTAAACCTGAGCCGATATTTCGTGGAGGAGCGGGGCCGCAAGCCGGACTATTTCGCGCGCGAGGCGAAAAAGCCCGGTGCCTGGTCCGTCTGGGTGGGGCCGGACGGCTACGACCCGGCTTATTTCCAGAACGAAACAACAGTCCGCGAACAGTC
>CAZSKE010000171.1:266-5645 GCA_964607325.1 uncultured bacterium
GTGTACCTGTATTCGGCCGTCGCCGACTTGGCGCGGTTGACGGGAAACAAGGGTCTGGCAAAAGCCTGTCGAAGGATTTGGGTGGACATCACCCGGCGCAAGATGTACGTGACGGGCGGCATCGGGTCGACAGCCTCGGGCGAGGCCTTCACGGGCCCCTACGACCTCCCCAATGGCACGGCCTACGCCGAGACCTGCGCCGCCGTCGGTCTCGTCATGTTCGCCCACCGCATGCTCAAGATGGACGCCGACGCCCGCGTTGCTGACGTCCTGGAGACGGCGCTTTTCAACGGGGCCTTGAGCGGGATCTCCTTGGACGGCACGAGATACTTCTACGTCAATCCGCTGGAAACGCGACCGAACACCTGCGCGAGCAACCCCGGTTACAAACACGTCAAGCCCACGCGCCAGGCCTGGTACGGCTGTGCCTGCTGTCCCCCCAACATCTCCCGCCTCATCGCCTCCATCGGCGGATACGTCTATACCCGGTCGGCGACCGTTGTCTTCGTCCACCTGTACATAGGGAGTCAGGCGAGGATCTCCGTCGGCGGCGGGGACGTCGTCCTCACCCAGAAGACCCGGTACCCCTATGACGGGCGAGTGAAGTTCTCCGTCAGCCTCACGCGTCCCGCCACTTTCACCTTGAACCTGAGGATCCCCGGTTGGCGCGAAAAATTCCGGTGCCGCGTGAACGGGAAGACCCTGGGGCGCGTCCGGTTGAGGAAGGGGTATCTTCCCCTCCGCCGGAAATGGGAAAACGGGGACACAGTGGATCTGGACCTGGAGATGCCGGTCACCTTGGTCCGTGCGAACCCGCGATTGACGGACGCTTCGGGCAAAGTAGCCATCCGCCGGGGGCCCCTGGTGTACTGCTTGGAGGAGACGGACAACGGGAAGGACCTACACGACATCCGCGTCCCCGGCCACCAACGCTGGAAGTTCCGTTACGAGCCTCAAACCCTGGGAGGGACGGTCGTCATACGGGGCAAGGGCTTTCGGACGGCCGGGAAGGGCGCGAAGCTGTACGCGGCGGGAAAACGCTCCCTCCGGCGCGTCGCCGTCAAAGCCGTGCCGTATTTCTTATGGTGCAACCGGAAGCCGGGCGAGATGCGGGTCTGGTTGAACGAGGCGGGAAACCCCTAGCAGGGCCCGGTCATTGTCGAGGGGCCTGACCTTCGGTTCGCGAACCATTGGGATCTAGGCGTGTGTGAATTGCTTTTTGTGGCCTGGAGCAACAGGTGCCAACCCCATGGCAGTCGCCACTTTTCTGAGGTTGGATAGGCTTGGGTTCCCCTTGGGGGAAACCATGTGATAGATCGACATGCGGGATAAACCCGTTTCTTTTGCCAAAGCGGAAACGCCGCCAAAGGCTTCTATGAGGTCCTTAATAATCTCGCAGGAAACCTCGGGTTCAACAAAGATGGTCCGTCCCAAAAGCGCCCGGACCGCCTCCTTGTCCTTGATGAATTCAACCATGAATTCCTTGTCTGTTACGTATGGCTTTTTCACGGGGATTCTCCCCTCCCATTCAACTTGGTGTGCCTTCGGCCGCACCATTAAAAACTGTCATCGGCGGACCGGTAGCCCGCCCTTGACTACTTTCGCTTCTGGTAGTCCTTCCAGAACTCCTTGGCGAGCCTAATGTCCCGATCCTGCGACTTCTTGTCGCCGCCGTTCAGCATGATTACCACCGGCACCCCGTCAAAACCGAAGTAGAACCGGTATCCCGGCCCGATATCAAATAGGAGCTCGTTGACCCCGCCCCCCACAGGCTTGTATTTGCCAAAGCTGCCCAACTTGATTCGGGTCAACCTTTCCCGGATCGCCGCCTTGGCCTCGGGGTCCTTCACCTCCTCAAAGGATTCAAAAAAAGGCTTCGTTCCATTCGAACGACGGTAATATCTAATCTCTCGATCGATCGATTCCATCCAACGCTCCCTGTAAAAAGGATTATACAACTGTCCATTATATTTGACAAGCCATGAAATAAAGAAAAAGACCGTCGGGCATCAACATCAGGAGGCATATTTGGGGAGACACCACAAGGCGACGACCACCCACCTCCTCATAAAAACAACGGTCCACATGCCCGCGTTCAATCGGGTTCGGGGCATTTTGTCGGTGCTCCTTCGCGTCAGGACGAAGCCCGTCCGTCCGATGATTCACAAGTAGTCGGACAGTTCCCAATATGCATGTAAATATGGAATCTGCAATTCCTTTATGCAATCGCCGTTTTTTAGCCTGTCGGGAGACACGTGATTCCGGAGACGTCATTCGGCCGGCCAAATTCCCTCGCGTTCGAACCTCACTTCGATCACCTGATGATTTACCCCGAATCGGGGGGCAAGTTTCTTCGCAATGAACTCGCGGGCTCCTTCCATGCGCCGCCAATCAGTGTTAGCGGCGGCCACCATTTCCCGGATCCGATCATATTCCGCCAATAAGTTGACCGTTGGCACCAGCAGGCGACCGGCAAATTCATCGGCCTGAAATTCCGGAGAACAAAGGCCCTGCCCGTTCCGCCTCCATTTCACATACGCATCCACATCATCAAAACGGCTGCATTCCACCGCAGACTTGTGGAGTACGTAGTGGCCGATTTCATGCGCGATGGAAAAACGCAGTCGATTTTCGCGCCAGTTATCCTTGGATTCCGTCTCATAAACTTGTCGGTATGATTCCCAATCAACATAAAAGCCCTGCAAATCCGGCGTCAACGCCGCATCGACCCTCAAATCGTCCCATAAGCCTTTGAGCGGTATGGGCTCCAGTTTGAGGCATATCTCCGCAATATACGCCGCATCCAACGGCGGCCCCAAGAGATCCGAATCCAGCCCCGCTTTGAAAGCCTCGACCTTGGCATGGATTTCCGAAACGGATAGGAAGGGTATTTCAACGGTCATCGGGAGTATTGGCTTCCTTGATCTTCGCGATCAATTTTCTGACCTCATCCTCGCCCACATCCGCTCCACGAACCGTCCTGAAGAATGCCGGGAGGAGTGATACGGCCTTTTCATCGTCCATGATGTCCTTCGGTATCTCTCCCCTTGAAATACGCGCGACATCCATGAACTTCTCCCATCCTTCCGAGCTGGGTTTGAGGCCGAAATAAGAGGCCCACTGCTTCAAAACCTCGTCATCCTTCGGAGGAGGATTGATCCCCCTTTCCAACTTGCTCCAGTTGCTGGGGTCCTGCTTGTTTTCGAGGCAAAACTGACGCAGTGTTTTTTTGTTCGCGATTCGCAGATCCCGGACGTAATCCCCGAAGCTCATGGCACCCCTCCCACGATTGTGGTATACATATTACCACATGTGGTTGTTGTTATACCACGCTTTTTATTACCGTGATTCCGAAAATATCCGTATTGCCGTATTCAAGACCTGCCCCGAGCATCGCCCAGGGGCCTGCCCCAAGTGGTTCGACGGTCTTATGGACCGCTCACCCCGGTTGCAGTCGAGGAACCTTACCATCTGATCCTTGAATATGCCGGTTCCCTCCCCCTCGAGGGGGAGGATGAAGGTGAGGGTGACTAAATGAATGTATGAGTCCCCCTCACCCAGCCCCTCTCCCCGGTGGGGCGAGGGTATGTCTCGCGGACCACTCACCATAGGCATAGTCGAGGGATCTGCCTCTTTTTCTAATAAATGAAAAATGTAGGCTTGGCCCCAATGTTTCTTGTCCGGCGTATCAGAGCGAAGCCGGAACCCTGGTGTTCTATGAGGCGCGGAGTTCGCCGACACAGCGTGTGCAGATCCTCCCGCCCCCAGGCACGGTCACCATGTGGGCCAGGGGGACGTGGCGGCGGCACCGCACGCAAACGCCGTGGGTCTGGTGGGTCATGATCCCCCCGCCCGCCTGGGCCAGGCGGGGGAACGGCGCGATCTCGACCGAATCGTCGTAATGGATGAACTTCCTCTTGCATCCGTTGCAGTACATGTCCTCCTCGGTCATGAAGCACCCCCCCAGGTGGATCAAACCGGCCTTTGAGAATTCGCCCAGGAATTCCGTCATCCAACTGAAGTGCCCGCCGAGGATGAAGGCCACATCGTCGGACTTGCAATGGGGGCAGGGGTTGGCGGCGTTGAATGCCATCAGGCTTTCCACCCACGGTTGCAGGCGGGGATCTTTCTTGAGCTTCGCCCAGCGAGTCGAAAGAGCATCGTTGTAGTCGATCTCCTCGCAAAATCCGTCGGCCTTCGGCGCGGACTCAACTTTCCTGGGTGAGGCCCCCAGGGGCAACCGCGGCCTGGCGGGAGCAGGCGGCGGGGTTCCCGGAACCGCGGGTTTCACCACTTCGACCGGAATGGCGGTCTCCTTCGTGGTTTCTTCTTTCACGGGCCAGGGACCCCAGGGCGACTGTGGCCTGAGGGGAGGGGGCGACGGGGCTTTTGGAGCTACGGGTTTCACGACCTCGACCGGGGCGACGGCCTTCGGCGCGGACTCCCCTTTTCCGAGTGAAGCCCTCCGGGTTGACAGAGGCCGGGCGGGAGAAGGAGGCGAGGTTTTTGGAGTTACGGGTTTCACGGCTTCGATCGGGGTGGCGGCCACCGGGGCGGGAGAAGCGACCGGTTTCGACACCACCGGTGTGGGCGTTTCCTTGTGGGGAAACAGGGAAAACCAGGCACTATTAATGGCCTTATAGAGGTAATAGGCTATTAATAAAAACGGGGCGATATACACGCACGCATACATGGCGACGATTAAACACAAGCAAATAATTATCCCATTCATAATTCCGTCAAATAAATTCCATAGACGCACCCAGACACTCTGGGTTTCTTGCTTCGGGTCCGCGTGATAGATCGTCGCCGTTTCTGTCATGGCACGCCTCCCTTGTTTTAGGGAGGGGCCGGCGCAAAGACTGCCAAGTTGCCGTGAAAGGCCGCATCCGCTTTCGCGCAACCACCTTGCCACCGTCGGCAGGTTGGCGTGGGCGCCCGCCCATCTCTTGATGCCTTCATATCGTCATCTATCGCGCGGTTCTCATCCTGTCAACGCGCGGCCGCGCGAACGCGCCCACCCGCCAAAACGTTTTTCCATCAGGTTTGGGTTTGCGAATATCGTTTCGAGCATTTGTGGTCAAAAATATTTTTTGGGGGCCATTCAACCGCAAATCGTTTCAAATCCATCCCGAGCTCAGTCGAGGGGCCGTACCCAGTGTTCTATAAAAGACCCACCTATACCCCCCACACGCAGGCACGGCGAAAGGATTTGAACAGGCTAAAACCAAACCATCAAAACCGGGTTTTGGGTTTATTAACAAGCAAAAGAGAACTCCGGCGGGGTTCTGAAATAGACGCCAATTGCGTTAATACCTATTATGTGTATAGAGGCTGACTTCGGTTGACAGTTCACTTTGCCAACTTCAACCGCAAAGT
>CAZSKE010000172.1:0-2363 GCA_964607325.1 uncultured bacterium
GGAGTCGGTGACGATGCCCATGACCTTCTTCTTGATCTCGGCGGGTTCCCCGAAAATGGGAAGCACCGACGCCTCGTCGGACTTGCTCATTTTGCCGCCGGTCAAGCCCAACACCTTGGGCGCCTCCGACACGATGGCCTCGGGCAGTTTAAACACCGGTTTGCCGAACGCCTGGTTGAAATACCCGCCCATATCGCGGGTCATCTCGACGTGTTGAACCTGATCCACTCCCACCGGCACCTTATCCGACTGATAGATGAGGATGTCGGCGGCCATCAGGCAGGGATAAGTGAAAAGTCCCGCGCTCGCGGAAATACCCTTGGCCACCTTGTCCTTGTAGGAATGCGCCCTTTCCAAAAGGCCCATGCCGGTCACGCAGGACAGGATCCACGACAGCTCCGTCACTTCGGGCACGTCGGACTGGCGGAAAAGCGCCGCCCGCTTCGGGTCGAGGCCGAGCGCCAGATAATCGGCGGCCACCATAAAGGTGTATCGGCGAAGCGCGTCACCATCCCGCACCGTCGTGAGGGAATGGTAATTGGCGATGAAATAGAAGCCCTCGCCCTCGTGCTGGAGACGGATATGGTTCCGAACGGCCCCGAAATAGTTTCCCAAGTGCAAGCGCCCACTGCTCTGGACGCCGGAAAGGTAACGGACGGGGGGTGGGGAAGATTTCTTCGGTTGGTTCATATTCGCCACTTGCGAACTCCTTTTGAACCGCTCACCGGCGAACCATGGATCCGCGGAGCCGCCGACGTCGTTTTCGCGGGGATTCCCCCCCGTTCAACGGCTTTGTTTCACGCGAAGGAACCGGCCCCTCACATCAAGGGAGGCAGGCCGAACAAGGACAGCGCTCCGTTGGCCACGCCGGCCCAGAACACGATCCAAATCCTGAGCGCCCCCGTAAAAACCAGCGCGAGCACTATCAACATACCATAACTGTCCAACCGGGAAAGGCTCTCGGCCCACGCGGGCGGCAGGAAAGCCTTGAGGATCCAGGAGCCGTCCAAGGGGGCCACGGGCAAAAGGTTGAACACGGCCAGGAGGAAATTAATGCCCATGAAAAAAGTGACGAACCCGTAAAAAACCGGGAAGTACCTTGAATCCTCGGGAAACAGGCCCTGGTGGATCAGGAGGAAAAAGATCGCGTAAAAAAGAATGGCCAGGATGAAGTTCATGAAAGGCCCCGCGAACGAGACGATCATGTCGTCCCGCCGGGGGTGACCGAAATTCGAGGGCGTGACGGGCACCGGCTTGGCCCAGCCGATAAGAAACATCCCCGGGACCAGAAGGGCGATCAGCGGGAAAAGGATCGTGCCGATAGGATCCGCGTGAGCCCTCGGATTCAAGGTCAGGCGTCCCAGCATTTGCGCCGTGGGGTCGCCCAAGCGGAAAGCCGCGAAGGCGTGCCCGAACTCGTGAAGCGAGAGCGAGAACACCAACACGCCCAGCTTGAGCAGGGCCTGAAGCACATGGGTCGCGTCGAAGTTTTCCATCATTCCGCCGAGCGCAGGTTTCACCGCGAGGAAGCGGAACTCGCGAAGAACGCCATTTTATCGAACACCTTCACCGACGACCCGACCCTGCCGCGCCACGCCCAGCCTCGCCACGCGCCGTGACGCCATGGGTATTTCTGGCGCCGCCGCTTTTCAACGCCTCGTGGGGCCCGGAGGCCTGGTTTCTTTCAACCAACGCAAGGCTTCCTTGCGTTCTTGCAACACGCCATCCAACCGAAGTCCCTCGGCCTCCTCCAACACCTTCGCGATGGACGGGCCGGCCTTGTACCCCAAGCTGATCAGGTCCTCGCCGGTCAAAAGCGGCTTGCGACGGCCGGCTTCCCGCGCGTAACGTTCCACCAATTCCCGCTCGAACGGCGTGGAACCCACCCACACCTGGGCCCAAACCTCGGGCTTGAGCCCCGCGAAGGCGAGATGCACGCGGCTCAAGGGCGCTCGCCCTTGATCCAAGGCCGTCCGGGCGGCCTCCAGGGGCGCGCCGCATTGGGCCAACACGGCCCGCTCGTCCCCCGACAGCATCAACCTCGAGGCCAATTGCATGCGTTGGGAAAGGTCCAGCGGGGCGGCCACCGACGCGAACCAGACCATCCACGGATTCTCCATCTTCGAGCGTTCCAAAGCCCGCAGGGAGGCCCCGATTTCCTTGGGGAATTCCGGTCGAGCGAGTTTAGGGTGCAGGTGCCTCCAAACATCCAATTCCTCGAGACGTTTCACGGCCTTTTCGGGATGCGGCTCCGCGAAGATGAGACGCATCTCGTTGCGGACACGTTCCCCCGTCACGCGCTCGATGAAACCGCGGCGCGCCGCGTCTTTCAACCATTCGAGGGTCGTCGGGTCGATGTCGAA
>CAZSKE010000172.1:2373-5549 GCA_964607325.1 uncultured bacterium
CGTTGCTCGAAACGGACGGCTCGGAAAATGCGGGTCGGGTCGTCTTCGAAGGTTTTGGCGTGGTGGGCCCGGAGAAGACCCTTTTCCAGGTCCTCGCGGCCGCCGGAAGGGTCGATCCAGTCCACGCGCCCATCCGAGCGGAGTTTGAAGGCGATCGAATTGAGGGTGAAATCGCGCCGCTTCAGGTCGTCCGCCAAGGAAGCGGGACGGACATCGGGAAGCACGGCCGGGCGAGAATAGGATTCCGCCCGCGTCGTGGCCACATCCAGCTTGCCGAAATGCGGCACCACCACGATCGCCGTCCCAAAACGCGTCACCCCGTCGCAACGGCCCTTCACGGCCTTCGCGAAATCCCGGGCGAACGCCACGCCATCGCCCTCGACCGCGATGTCCACGTCCGTGGAGGCGCGACCCAGCAAGAGGTCCCGCACGAAACCGCCGACCGCGTAGGCCGCTTCATGGCGGCGAGCGGCCAGGAAAGCCATCTTTTTAAAGAGGGCCTGGACTTGAGGCGGAATCTGTATTGGGTCGATAAGGGGCATGGTGTCGGGACGGATCCCGACATGGATTATATCAGGCCGAAACCTCGGATCATCCACAAATCGCGGGACCCGCGTGGAGCGGAACCCCTCGTCACGCCAAGTTTGTCACACGTTGAAGTGGCCTTCCACCTGAAAGGCGTTCTTCAAATGCCGCACCTTCAGGGTCCCCCGCCAATTCCGGTCCGGCCCCACGGTCACCACGTCAAAGCGAGCCTCCTTCACGGGAAAAGGTCCCGAGGCCAGATACAGGGCCGCGGCGGCGCTCACGCGGCGCACCTTCCGGGGAGAAACGGCCTCCAGGGGATCGCCTTTGCCTTTCGACCTGCGGCCCTTCACCTCGACGAAGGCCAACACGCCGCCCCGGCGCGCGATCAGGTCGATTTCCCCCAAGGGCGTCCGATAGTTGCGCTCAACGATCCGCCAGCCACGAAGCCGCAGGTACGCGGCCGCGCTCGCCTCCCAATTCTTGCCCCGTTCGTGCGTGCTCGTCATTTGCACATTATAACGCACTTATAGGCCTGTTAAGGGGTTTGGGTCGTTGGGGGGGTGGCTCAAACACACGCGCCGGCGCCCGTCTTTCAAAAATCCAGTCCCAGTTGACGAACCGGCTCAAAACTGCCTCGGTGCTCGGGGCAGGGGCCCAGCCGTTTCAGGGCCCTCAGATGGTCTTCCGTGCCGTACCCCTTGTGCTTGGCGAAACCATACCCGGGATAACGCGCGTCGAGTTCCTCCATCAACCGGTCCCGGGTCACCTTGGCGATCACCGACGCCGCCGCGATGCTCAGGGATAGCGCGTCCCCGTGCACCAAACTCCTCTGTCGTTGCAACGGAAAGCCCTCGATGGTCATGGCGTCCAGCAGAAGCGTGTCGGGTTGCGGCGCGATCTTCATGACCGCGCGTTCCATGGCTCGGCGGGAAGCCTCCCGGATATTGATCTCGTCGATCTCGCGAGCCTGAGCGTATCCCACCGCCACACCCAACGCGCATTGTTGGATGGCGACGTAGAGCCGTTCCCTTTTTTCCGCCGTGAGTTGCTTGGAATCGTTGAGACCGGACAACAACCCCAAGTCGGGATGCTCGGGGAGCACCACGGCGGCCGCCACCACGGGCCCCGCCAGGGGCCCGCGCCCGGCCTCGTCCACGCCGGCGATCCGAGAGGCCCCCCGGGACCGGGCCTCGCGCTCCGGGATCAACATTTTTTGAAGTCGCGCTTCCTCGCGCACAGCCCGCGAGACGCGGCGCTCCCACTTGTGGAGCAACACCGCGGCGGCCGCGCGAGAATCCCCGGCCAGGGCCTTTTTCAGGTAGAGGAAAGCCTCCGGGTCGGATCGTCCCCGGCAGGCCTCCTCCTCAAGGGTTCGGAGTGGGGGTCGACGTCGGGACATAGGCCTGGGCAGGAACGGGAGTCTCGAGGGGGGTCGGCGTGAGGGGCGGCTCCGCGTCCAAGTGGTACGGACCGATCTCGCTCAACACTTTGCCCTTGGATTTAGTCGTCAGTCGCAACAAGGCCTCCGAAGGCTTGGATCCCTCGGGTTGGGCCTTTCGTGAGAGATGGACGGTCAATGTCCGGGACACGCCCGAATCCATCGTCCCTAAGTTCCAAACCACCCGGCCTTTTTCGAGTTTCCAGCCATACGAAAGAGCCGGGGCGGGCGCGCCTCGGCCCGCTACCGCCTGGCCGGGTGTGGGGGTCGGGGAAACCGCGCCGGGCGTGGGGGTCGCCGAGGGTTTCGCCGGGAAATAATCCTTAGGGAGGACCGCCTCGAGAACCGCGTCCACGACGGGCTTGCCGCCGTCGTTCAACACGGTGAAACCCACTTTCCAAGACGGCGGTTCCCCCTCGATCTTGTCGAGGGACGAAAGCTCGACCCGAAGGGCCCCCTCGGTGCGCACCCCGCCGGGTTGGAACTTGAGAATCGTCCCGTTCTGTCCCACGGCGAATCCCAGGCTCTTCTTCAGGAAAGCCAATGCGTTGAGGGCGGGCTTCCCGGCGGCCGGTTTCTGGGAGACCCATCGCGAGCCGTCATAGTGCAACATGGAACCGTCCTGGCCCACCGCCCACCCGTTCTGCGGCCCGTCCATATGGATGTCGTACAAATCCTGCGAGTAGGGGCCCTGGACTTTGAGCCACGCGGTGCCGTTGAAACGCGTCAAGGTCCCCATCCCGCCCACAGCCCAGGCTTCCACATCGCTCAACACGGATATCTTCTGCAATTTGTCCGATACGGGCGACCCGTCGAACACCTTCCATTGCGCGCCGTCATACCGCAAGAGGGTTCCCCGGTCGCCCACCGCCCAACCGCCGCCATCGCTATAGAAGTCCAACCCGAGCAGATCCGCCTTGGTGGTCAGGCTCACCGGATCCCAGGCGGCTCCGTTGTAGGACAAAAGCGTTCCGTTGGTGCCGACCGCCCAACCCCGGCCCGAACGCGTAAAAACGACGTCGTTCAAGGCCTCCTCCACCGGCGAGGAAGCCAAGCTCCACTTCCCGTCGCGGTAGGAGACCATGGTGCCGTGGATGCCCACGATCCAACCCTCGTTCTCATCCGGGAAGGAAAGAGCGTACAAATCCCCCAAGCCCGCGAGGCCCGTGGCGACCGGTTTCCAGGTCTTTCCGTCATATTGAAGGATGGA
>CAZSKE010000173.1:0-5542 GCA_964607325.1 uncultured bacterium
TGGTCGCCGTGAGGGACGGCGTCGACGTCCTGGTACGGCTCGAGGTCGGAGAAAAAGTCGCCGAGGGAGTGCGGGAGGTGGTCGCGCTGGGCGTGTGGGTGGAAGTTCGGCTCGAAGTGGCCGTGGGGGTCGAGGATCTCGTCGGCGTTCGAGTGTGTGTGAAGGTGCGGGTGGAGGTGGCGCTTCGGGTGGGTGTCGAGGTGAAAGAACGCGTGAGCGTGGCGGTGGGAACCACGCTCAATGTGGCGAACTGGATCCTGTCGAGCGGGCAGGCGCCTGTCCCGTTGTACTGCATGAAGAGGTCGTGGATCCCCGTGGCGGCGCTGAAGGGGGACGGCAGGGCCAAGGTGACCGCTTGGGCCCCGGCGGCGCTCAGGTTCAAGGTCACGGCGCTCCCGCCGAGTGAATCGAGCGCGAAACGCAGGGGGCCGGTACAGGCGCCGGCGAGCGTCACAATGAGCGCGGTGTAACCCCCGGTTTCAAAGTCGAGATACTCGAATTGCCCCCAGCCGCCGGGCGACATCACGACGTTGTTATCACTCGATGAGTACGTCAGGGAGACGCCATTGTCGTAACTGCCCCCTTCGCTGACGTCCGCCGCGCGGCGAAGAATATCCACTCGATCCAGTTCAGCGAACCCCGTCCCGGGCCGGAACGTCACCGCGTTGTATCCCTCGTTGAACGTCGTGGTGAGCGTGACCGACTGGGTCTGCGAGAAGACGCCCCAGGCGGCCGTGTCAGGGTAGAGGACCTCCACCTCGGCGTTGTTGTTGACCCTCGCGAAATGCGAGGCGTTCCCGTCCGCGGCGGAGTAACGAATCAGCAGTTTATAGGTGCCGGAGGCCAGCGCGTTTATGTCGAAGATGACCCGGCTGTCGCTGTAGTTGATGTAAGCGAGGTATTCGTTGTTGGAAGCTCCGGCGCCCGTCGCGATCTGCGTGTTGACGGTCTTGGCGTGTTCGGCTTCCAGGGCCTTGCGCCTGCCCAGGAAAGGTTGAGTGAGGATGGGCCATCCCTGGTTGTCCCAGACGATCTCCCGGATGTGGAGCCGAGGCGCGCCGTTTTCCGCCCCGTTGTAGTAATGGTGGGCGAAGTAGTCCCTCCGCCCGTCGCGGAACGCCGAGCCGCCGCCGGGCCCGTAGTACCTTCCGTATTTCGCGAGTAATTCGTCGGCGTACCCGGCCGTCAACGCCTGCCCCGACCGGTTCACGTAAGAACCCTGGACGCTGGACGAACGGCCTCCCATCGTGCGGTACGTGCTGTCGACGCCGGCGCAACAGACGTCCCACGCCGTGAACAAGTGGTAATAGCCGCCGTGCGAAATGATGGAAGGCCCCTCGATGCCAGAACCGCCGCGATTCGCCAGCGAGTACACCGTCATGTTGCTGGAAAGGCGCTTGCCCGTGGAAGGGTCGATGGCGATCATCTTGATGCCCGTCCACCACGAACCGAGAGCGAGCCAATAGTTGTTGCCGAGGTCGACGACCAGCTCGGGATCAATGGCGTTGTGATCGTTGCTGGTGGAAGTCTGATAGACAAGTCCGTGGTCCGTCCAGAGGTAATTGCCTGCGCCGGTGTTCAGGGTGGGGTTGGAAGCCACCCCGATGACGGAATTGTTGGTGCCGAAGGACGAGGCGCAGTAGTAGACCCAATAGCGGTTGTTGAAGAAGGTGATGTGCGGAGCCCAGATATCCGCGATGGTGGCGCCCAGGGCGGTGTTCACCCAGGAGGGCATGGAAGGAAAGACGTGTCCCACGGACTGCCAGTTGACCATGTCGGTGGATTGGCGGATCTCAAGCATGTTGTTGGTGGTGAGGAGGCTGTAGACGCCCCGGTTGTCACGGAGGACCGTCGGGTCGTGGGCGCCCACCAGTACCTCGCCCCTCAAGGGGTTGAAGGCGGTTGCGAGAAGGGTGACGGCGAACCACCTGACGGTATGCTTCACTTGTGTCTCCGGGCTTGGAATAAAGGGGTCAAGCCTCATAATCCACTATTTATCCAAAGCGACATCCTTCGTCTTTTCAGGTGGTTTCAAACCTTTGGCAGGTTTGAGGAAAGACGCTGACCTCCTCACCCTCGGTCTTCCAGGAGCGGGATCCAGGCGCGCCCGTCCCGGGCCATCAGTTCGTCGGCGCCCGCGGGCCCGTCGGAACCGGCCGCGTAGTTGGGGAAATCCCGTGGTGGAGTATTTTTCCAGGCGTCCAGGATGGGCTGGACCAACGCCCAGCCGGCTTCCGTCATGTCCGCTCGTTGGAACTGCGTGGCGTCCCCGATCATGCAGTCGTAGAGGAGCGTTTCGTATCCCGTGTTCAAGGCGCAACTGAAGCGGTCGCAGTAGTTGAAATCCATGGAAACCTTGTCGAGGTGGAAGCCCGGCCCCGGGGACTTGGCGAGGAAAGTGAATTGGACGCCCTCGACGGGTTGAATCCCCAGGATGAGGGTATTGGGAGGCGCTTTCGTCACGCCGACATTCTTGAAGAGACGGAAAGGCGGGCATTTGAATTGGATGGCGATCTGGGTCACCCGTTTGGCGAGTCTTTTCCCGGTGCGAAGGTAGAAGGGCGTCTGACCCCAACGCCAATTGTCCACACGCAATTTGAGCGCCACGAAGGTTTCGACCGAGGAATCGGGCGCCACGCCTTCCTCGCCCCGGTACCCGGGGACGCTTTGCCCGCCGAGGATCCCGTCGCCGTACTGGCCCCGCACCGCGTCCCGAAGGATCTCCTCGGGCGTGGGGATGTGGATGGAGCGAAGGACCTTGGATTTCTCGTCGCGGATGGCCTCGGCGTCGAGCGAGGCGGGGGGTTCCATGGCCGTGAGGGTCAGCAATTGAAGCAAGTGGTTCGGAACCATGTCCCGGAGGGCTCCCGCGTTCTCGTAAAAACCGCCGCGTCGCTTGACCCCGAGTTGCTCGGAAACGGTGATGGCGACATGGTCGATGTACCGCTGGTTCCATAGGGGCTCGTAGGTGGTGTTCCCGAAGCGGAACGCCAGGATGTTCTGGACCGTTTCCTTGCCCAGGTAATGGTCGATGCGGTAGACCTGGTCCTCGTCCAGGGTTCGGCGGATACGCCGATTCAGGTCGCGGGCGGATTCGAGGTCGTTCCCGAAAGGCTTTTCGAAAACCACCCGTCGCCAAAAACCCGCCGATGGGCGGCTCAAGCCGGACTCCGCGAGGTTCTGGACGATTTCGGGAACGAGGTTGGGAAGGGTGGCGAGGTAAAAAAGCGCGTTGCCCTTGGTTCCGCGCGTTTTTTCCAAACGGGTTAAAACCTCCCGGAGGCGCTGGTAGGCTTCAGGGTCGTGGCTATCCCCTCGGACGTAATGAAGCCTTTCCTGGAGCCATTCCCAAACCTCCGAATTCAAGGAACCCGGCATCGTGGCCTGGAGTTCGGCGCGGACGTATTCACGGAAAGCCGTGTCGCCGAAGTCGGATCGGGAGAAACCAACGACCGCGAAATCGCGACTCAGGTAGCGGGCCGCGGCGAGGTGGTAAAGGGCCGGTATCAGTTTGCGCCGGGTGAGATCCCCGGAAGCCCCGAAGATGACGAAACAGCAGGGGTCCGAGGGATTCGGGGGAGGATCCGGATAGGGGGTGTGGCCGTTCGTCATACGGCGGTCTCTCGAGGCGTGAAAGCGCGGATCATCGGGGCGTCTCGGGATGCCCGCCGAACCTCGCGCGAAGAGCGGACAGAAGCTTATGGGCGAAGGAGGCGCGCTCGCGGGAACCGAACCTCTCGTAGAGGGCCGTCGTCAAAACCCGGGCGGGAACGGCTTCCTCGACGGCCGCTTCCACGGCCCAACGGCCTTCGCCCGAATCCGGCACGCGTCCCTCGAACTTGGAAAGATCCGGGTTTTCAGCCAGCGCCAGGGCTGTCAAGTCCAACAGCCAGGAACTCACCACGCTCCCGCGTCTCCAGAGCTCCGAAATGGCCGGCAAGTCCAGGTTGAAACGCCGCTCGGGTGGAAGATCCTTGGAAGCCGCGTTCTTGAGGATGTCGAATCCCTCCGCGTAGGATTGCATGAGCCCGTATTCGATCCCGTTGTGGATCATCTTGACGAAGTGTCCAGCGCCCGAGGGCCCGCAGTGAAGGTAGCCCTTCTCCGCGGTGTCGACGCGCGGGGGACGGCCCGGCGTGACGGGAATGCCGCCCCGGCCTGGCGCGAGGGTTTCGAAAAGGCTTTCCGCCGCTTGGAACGCTTTTTTCTCCCCGCCCACCATCAGGCAGTAGCCGCGCTCGGCGCCCCAGACGCCTCCGCTGGTGCCGCAGTCGAGAAAGAAGACGCCCTTCTCCCGGAGGGTCTTGGCGCGGCGGACGGCGTCCTTGTAATGCGAGTTGCCCCCGTCGATAAGGATGTCCCCTGGTCGCGCGAGTTTGGCTAGGGCTAGGACGGTTTTTTCCGTCGGATCGCCCGCCGGTACCATGACCCAAAAAACGCGGGGAGCCTTGAGCCGCGAGGCCATGTCCCCCAAGGAACGACTCGCGACGGCGCCTTCTTTCGCGAGGGCCCGGACACGTTCCGTGACCGGGTCGTACACGACGCATTCATGGCCGCCCTTCATGAGGCGCTGCGCCATGTTGCCGCCCATGCGTCCCAAGCCGATCATCCCCAGTTTCATGGTCGCCCGCCCTCGCGCGTGTTGGCCCGGCCGGAGGCCATTCTATCCTCGGAGGCCCGTTTGTTCCTGCGGAATCATTCCGGAGGGGAGAGGTCGTCCCGGAACGTCGGTAAGGCCTTATTCAAGTCCTGACTCTTGATACGTTTCGCCAATGCATGGGGCTGTTTTCGGGGGCCGTGAAACTTATCATCGCGGCCGGGTGGTTTTGTTGTATGTTTCCGGCATGGACAGGGAAGTCTCCTCGTGGGAACACAAACTTGGGGAATGGAACGGCAATTTCCAGGCCCGGGTCTTGTTTCGCGGTTTCTTCGCCAATTTCCTCAATCTCGCCTGTTATCTGATCCCCACGGATAACCTCGATAGTTGGCAAGTGATCCACGAGCTGATCGAGGACGTTTCCCCGGTGGATTTTGAAACCCTCCCCGCCGTCGTGCGCCACCGGGTCCAATACAATGAAAAGGCGATCAAAACCGTCGTTCAAACCCGGCGGGTTTATTGTTCGTCCCACATGGGATTGTACGGCCTGTTCGTGCCGGTCCTGGAGCATGACCGGTGCACCGCCGTACTGCAGACGGGCGTGTTTATGAAGTCGGTCCCGACCGAAGGACAGCTCACGGAGAATTGGAGGAAACTCTCCGGAAGGTATCCCAAGAGCCAGGACAACGAATTCCTGAAATATGTGCGGACCTTCCTGGCGTCGCCCATCGTGGGGGCTGGGCAGTTGGAACGCCTGCAATCGGTGATGGAATGGTACGGCGCCCTGTTGACCGGCCAAAGGGGCTGGAGGGAGGTGCTGGATCATTACCGGGAGTGCACCCGTTATTTCGCGATGGAGTTCGGGCACCGCCACTGGATCAAGAATGTCGTGATCGAAAGAAAGTTCTTTCGGCGCCATCCCTATTCCCGATTCTTGATGGATTG
>CAZSKE010000174.1:0-1417 GCA_964607325.1 uncultured bacterium
ACCGACACCCTGACGCCCACGCCGACGGACACCTGGACCTTCACGCCGTCGTGGACCGAAACGTTCACCGACACGCCCACGCCGACGGTGACCTGGACCTTCACGCCGTCGTGGACGGACACGTTCACCGACACGCCCACGCCGACTTGGTCGCTGACGCCCGTGGCCACCCACACGTTCACCGGCACGTGGTCATTGACGCCGACCCTGACGAATAGCCGGACGTATACGCCGACGCCGACGTGGACCCCCACGTGGACGCCCGACATTCCCTGCGGATTGCAGGCGTCGATCCCGTACCCGAACCCGGTTTTTGCCGGACAAGGCCTGAAGTTCGACCTCAAGTCGGGGTGCCCGGTTCAAGCGCGTTGCGTGATCTACACGACGGCCAACCGCAAGGTCATGGACCGGACGGTGGACGTCTCCATGATCCAGACGCTTGTTTGGGACCTGAAGGATCTCAAGGACCGCCAGGTGGCCAACGGCGTCTATTACCTGAGGGTGGAGCAAGTGGGAGGGAACGTGGTCCTGGAAGCCGCCCCGATCCTCATTACGAGATGAGGGGCGGAGCGGCATAAATAAACGATCCCGTTCGAAAAGCCCCCGGCCTCAAACCGGGGGCTTTTATTTTTTCTTCTTTACTTTAAGCGGGAGGTTCGTCACGAAGGGGTACCCCCATTCCCATTGAAGGCAAGGGACGATGATCGGATGGTGCTCGATGATTTAACGGTTCCATCAACCCCCACGCGCGGGAACGGCTGGGGTGGGGGTGACTCAGGGGGGATTTTCCATTTTACTAGCATTGATTTGCGATGGCTCCGCCGGATTTCATGGCCGGGTTCTGACCGGGTGATGGGGTGTTTTTGCGGGTCTTTTCTTGGAACGGCCCCTGCCGATTTGCGCAACTTCCGGGGATGGCCTGTTTTATTGGCGGGATTTTGGCAGTATAACCTTTGAACATCCCGGTGCCTGGTCATGGGGCCATGTCACAAGGGGTGGAAAACGCTTATGGGTCGCCGCCTTATGGTTTTGAAATTGTTTCATTCCTCTCGCTTTGTCGTGTGGAAACTCATTGATCCGCCCGGCGTGCTTCGTGGATTCGTCCTGGGTTTCGCCTGTCTCCTTTCGTTATACCCGTCTGCGGAACTTCACGCTCTTCCGGCCCGAAACCTCGCATTGGGCGGCAACGCGACGGCTTCCGGTTTTCCCGTGGACGCCTCCTCCGTGAATCCCGCGTTGCTGGGTTTCGCCACCCGCCTGGAATCCGCCTTTTCACAGGCGCGTTTTGATCGGAATTCCTACCTTTTCGAGATCGCCACGGTTTTCCCCCTGCCCGGGGGCGTGGGGATGGGAATCGCCTGGAACGCCGATATGGTCAGGGATCAGATTCAAACGGAAATCGTCCGGGACTCGAACG
>CAZSKE010000174.1:1427-1745 GCA_964607325.1 uncultured bacterium
TGGACCCCGCCACCGGCCAACCTTTGACGCGGTTGCTGGGATTCTTCACGCGCAACGACAACGAGGGGTCCCTCTCTGCCGCGATCCGCTGGGGCTCCTGCTCCGTGGGGGGATCCCTTCGCGCTTTCTACACACGTTTCGGGGGGGTTGAAGGCCTGGGGTGCGGGGCCGATGCCGGAATCCTGATCCATCCGGTCGGGCCGATGCGGTTTTCCTGGGTGGGAAGGGATCTGGGCGACTCCCGCCTGAGGTTTCAACGGGAGGAATGGTCCGAGACGCGCCGGGCATCCTGGGCGGCCTCCTGGAGGACGGAGTGGA
>CAZSKE010000174.1:1755-5511 GCA_964607325.1 uncultured bacterium
AGGCGGCGGGCCTGTCCTGGTCGCTGGAGCCCGGCGCGACCCGTCCGTGGGACAAGGCCGGACGGACGCTATGGACGGGTGGGATGGAGGTGGGTTTCCGGGACGGCCTTTTCATCCGTTACGGCGTCAACCGGGACCGTTCCAGCTTCGGCGTCGGGCTCGTCACCAAACCGGAGAAGGTATTCCCCGAAATACGGATTGATTACGCCTATCTGGCCCGCACGGGAACGCCCTATCCCTCCCGGCTCACCTTGGCTGTCGTGTGGTAGTCAAGCCTTGAATGCCTCGAAACGGCTTCGGCTTTATGCGGACGAGGTATGGCGCGGGAGGAGATGAGGGCTTTCAAGATCCTCATGGTACGGAGAGTGGCGAAGTGGAAATTCGAAAGATGCCCATGGCCCTTTTGGCGCTGATGTTCCTGGCGGGTTGTTCCAATCCCCGCCCGATCCCCTTGCGGGTTTACTCCCTGCGTTTCCAGGTGGCGAAGGAGGCCCTGGCGACCCTGGAGATACGGGACGCCGGGGGAAATCTGTGTCGGACCCTAGCGGCGGGAAAAGCCGCGCCTGTAGGGCCCTGGGAGGCCGAATGGGACGGCAGGGATGGAAAAGGGAAGACGGTTCCGGCGGGCGAGTACCAGGCGGTTCTGTTGTTGAAACGGTTTTCCCTGGAGCCGAACGGGTGTTTCGGCGGGGTCGGTTCCACGCAGGGGAAGTTCCTGTCGCCCAAGGGGCTGAGCCTCCATCCCCAGGGGGCGCTTCTCACCGTAGCCGTGGCGGACACGGGGAACCAGCGGGTCCAGCTTCTTACGGAAAACGGCGCGTATCTCCAGGCCGCTGGAACGTTCGGCGCGGGGGAGGGACGGTTGAGCCAGCCGACGGCCGTGAATTGGGACGGTCAGATCCTGACCGTCTGCGATTCCCAGAACAGGCGCTTGGCGCGGTTCGACGCTTTGGGCGGATTTCTGGGTGAGGTGCGCGTCTTGACGGGCCTCTTTACGGGTCCCACGGCCGACCGGCCGTTGGATTTTCGCAATCCCACCCACCTGGCGCCCTTGCTCGGGGATTCCTTCTGGGTTTCGGACCCGGGATATGGTGTGGTCCAGCGCCTGACCGCCAACGGCGGCGTGTTGGACCGTTGGGGCGGTTCCTTTTCGCTGAATCAGGACGGTCCCCTGGCCCAGACGCCGGATGGCGTCCTCTGGCTGGTGGTGGGGGGCAAACGGTTGCTTAGGCTGGGCGCCAATGGAGCCGTGTTGGGCGAGACGAAGACCCCGGCCCGTGGCCGATTGACGGGCCTGTTCGCCGGGGACGGGTTTCTGGCGGCCTCCTCGCCCGAGGACGGACGGTTGTGGTTTTTCGACCCGGAGGGGGCCGTGTTCGGCGAGGCGGTGCCGTCCGGCGCGGCCCGGCCCGGCGCCCTGGCGATTTGGGAAGACCGCTTGTTCCTGATCGACGAGGCGCTAAGCCGGGTCTGCCAGTACCGCCTGGTGTCCTCCGTCCAGGAAATGAAGCGCACCCTGGAAACCACCGTGTCGGCGAATCCATAAAACCAGGTATCCATGCGGCTTATCCAACAAACTCCCGCAGCCCCTCTCGCCGTCCTCCTGATCGCGTGGGGCGCGATTTTTCCGGTCACCGGATCGGGCGGGACGGCCGCGCCCGCATCCGCCCGATCGGGGACCATACCCCCTTCGTTGACGGAGGCGGCCGTCCCGCCCCTTCGGGTCTACACCATCAAGATGAACGACAACCTGTGGAACCTGGCGGGTGCCTTCTTCGGCAAGCCCTGGTTGTGGAGTGAGTTCCTGAAGTTCAACTCCATCGCCAACCCAGACCTCATCTACCCCGGGAGGATCCTGCTGGTGCCCCGGACGGGGGTGTTGGAGGATCTCCAGGGTAAGTCCGAGGAGGAAGCCCGTCGGGTCCGGGAGGATCTCCAGAGCCAATCAACCCCTGTTCCCATCGAGGCCGTGGAGCCCACGCCGGAAGCCACGCCTGTCGCCGCTCCCGTGGAGCCCGAGGAGCCGGCGCCCCTGCCGACGGTCAAGCCCACGCCGTCCCTCAAGGTGTCCGGTTCCAAGTCCGTCAACCTCTCCTACGGCGAGTCGCGGGGAACCGGAGGGGCGGGCCTCTCCAATACCGGCTATGACCGTCACGAATCCCTGCGCCTCAATGTCGAGGGGCAACTCCACGAGAAGGTGAAACTGCAGGGCCGCTTCAATCAATCCGACCTGGCCGAGGAGGACGAATACGAACTGACCTTGTCCACGAAGCGATGGGAAGGATTCTTCGGGAATTTCCAGGCCGCATTGGGGGGGAGCCAGTACTTGTCCTCCGGCATGGCGTCCACGGGCGTGCGCATCAAGGGGACTTACGACCGATGGAACCTCGCCGCGTTGTTCGGGACGCCCCGGGGAAGGCCCGAATACCGGAAATTCTTCGGCAACAACACCCAGGGGCCCTACGATATCCCCGGCGCGCCCCTGGTGCCGGGCACCGAGACCGTCTGGGTCAACCAAGTGAGGCTTTCCCGTGGAACGGACTACGAACTGGAAAACGTGATCGGTCGCATCACGTTCAAGAACCGCATCCTCCAACCGGTGGACCTGGTCGAGGTGCAGTTCGAGAGCCGGAGCGCCTTGTACGACACGCAGGTGTACGGCTATCGGGCCGAGTGGACGCCCTGGAAGGGAAAGGCAGGGAGCCTCCGATTCGGCCAGGGGTGGATCCGGCAGAAGGAAAGCCCCGACGCGGCGGTCGCCACCGCCACGGCCCGCGCGGCCGCCGATACCAACGTCCTGGCGGTGGATACGACACTCGACCTGGGCACGCGGCTCAAGTTGGGGGCCGAGACGGCCCACTCGCTTTTCGACAGCCTCAACGAGGACTTGGCGACTGACAGGCGGGGAGGGGCCTACCGGCTCTCGGGGGAAGGTTTCCGGGGACCTTTGCACGTCAAGGGGCAATGGGCCCGCACCGAATCGGACTTCCGGACCATCGGCAACCCGCTGACCTCCAACGACTACCGGGAATGGTCCGTCCTGGGGGATCTCAAACCGGGGGATTGGCTTTTCGCGCAGGCGGATCGCTCCTACCGAAATACCCGGGCCCTCGGGCCTCCGGATGAGAACTTCACCGACCACGGGCAGTTGAAGTTCGCGCCATGGGGACAGTCTTCCGGGGGTGTGAAAACGACGCCGACCCCGGGGATGACGAAGACCCCCGACTCCGGCGCGGCGTCCATCGCGGCCCAGGTGGTGGAAAAAGCCTCCCGGGGAGGGCCCGAGATGGAATACGTGTATTACCGGAGCGAACAGGAGCGGGACGATCCCGTGACCCCGTTCCAACAGGAGAACCAACGCCACACCGGCAGCATTTCGACGGGCCTTCCGGGCTCCCTCGTGCTCAAGTCCGGGCGGCGGGGAAGCCAACTGGGCGTCTCGCGGTCGCGTGCGGCCAGGTCCGAACTGTCCAGCTCCGGGTGGAAGGGTTTCAACTTCTCCGCGTCGGGTGAATGGAAACTCACCGATGTGGCCGAAGCGTCCTCCAACACGTCCGTGAGCGCCTCCACCGTGGGGGATGACCAGCCGTCCCAGTCGTACAACCTCACGATGGAGGGGAAACCTTTCAGCAAACTGACCTTGACGGCCAAAGGGGCCTACACGTCCGATCCCCCGGGGCCGCCCCGGGCCAACGCATCTGGGTCGTGGCAGGCCGAACCCTTCAAGGAACTGACCACCCACGGCAATTACACCCT
>CAZSKE010000175.1:0-5036 GCA_964607325.1 uncultured bacterium
TCGCAGTCCCAGCAACGGTATTTTCCTGGATCGACTTGATTGGCGTCGGCACGGGTCGTTAGTTTCTGGCAGTCCATACAGATCACGCAGGTATTCCGCATTTCCTTGAAACAGGGCATGCAGACTGAGCCCACGCCCCTAGCCCATATCGTTTCATCGAACGGAACCTTGTTCGAGCAAAGCAAGCATGGATACATATCTCTTTCGGCCATCTCGACCTCCACATACCGTCATGGATCCAATAATCATACCGCTCGAAACTGAACGTGGGGTCCTTCCGCCCGTTCTAAACGGACCCAGGAACCGTTGAAATTTCAATTTTCACGACTGACCCCTTGGTTCACAGCTTTCGTTATATCTTTCCCATGATTTTGGCGATAACCGCGACCAGGAACCCGACGCCCATCACGATGAGTATAATTTTCCCGATCAACCCCTCGCGAGCGCCCTCTTTCTCGGCCCACGCGATCGAATCCCGCGCCTCATCCAGTTCCGACTTCCGGGTTTGCTTCGCCATGAAGGGCTCCTTGACATTTTTCCGAAATAAAATTCCCAGCCACATCATACGCTTTTTGACAAAGTTAACCGATGGTCGTTCACTTCCAGAAAAACAGATCCAAAGGAAACCATTTAACACGCGCGTCGGAGCTAGCTGTCGTAAAACAGCGGCTTGCGAAGACATTGGGATTGGTCGGTTATTGGTTAAGGAATATTGCCGTCGTCCCGGGGAAGGCTCCGAAGGAACCGGCGCCCAGCGACGATAAGAAACGCCGGGCGCCCCAGGTTGACCCGGAAGGTTACTTGGCCGGACCGCCAGGCTTCTTGTGGATGACCGACATGGCCGTTTGGATCACGCCCGCGATATTCGCAAGGTCGGTGGGAAGGATCATGGTGTTGTTGACCTTCGCCAAATGGCCGAACTGCTTGAGGTAGTTCTCCGCCACGCGCAACTGCACTGCCTCGTAACCGCCGGGGGTTTGGATGGCCTTGGCGACCTGCTGGATGCCCTCGGCCGTGGCCTGGGCGATGGACAAAATGGCGGCGGCCTGGCCCTGGGCCTCGTTGATGGACTTCTGCTTGTCGGCCTCGGACTGCTTGATGACCTGCTGTTTCGCGCCTTCCGCGTTGTTGATGGTGGAATCCCGCGCGCCCTCGGAGGTGAGGATCACCGCGCGCTTTTCCCGCTCGGCGCGCATCTGCTTCTCCATGGCTTCCAGGACTTCCTTCGGGGGGGTGATGTTCTTGATCTCGTACCGAAGGACCTTCACGCCCCAGGGCTCCGAGGCCTTGTCCAGCTCGTTGACCACCAGCAGGTTGATCTGGGTGCGTTCCTCGAACGTCTTGTCCAAGTCGATCTTGCCCATCTCGCTACGCAAGGTGGTCTGGGCCAGCTGGCTGATGGCGTACAGGAAGTCGGCCGCGCCGTAGGTGGCGCGCTCGGGGTTCATCACCTTGAAATACAGGATGCCGTCCACGCCCACCTGCACGTTGTCCCGCGTAATGCAGATCTGCTCGGGGATGTCCACGGCGATTTCCTTGAGGGAAACCTTGTTGCGGATGACGTCGATGAAGGGGATCAGGATGTGGAAACCCGCGTTGAGCGTCGCGCGGAAGCGGCCCAGCCGCTCGACCACGTAGGCTTTCTGTTGGGGAACCACCACGGCGGTCTTGAAAAAGATAATGATGACGACGATCGCGACGCCCAGCATGACGGTCCCGAGCCCCATAAACAGCCTCCTCGTCGTATTACTCGTCCCTCAACCAGATCGTCAAGCCGTCGACCCGCTCCACCTTGCAAGGCTTCCCCTTGACGAGCTTCTTGGAACCGCCGTTGCGGGCGTTCCAGAACGTGCCACGAAGTTCCGCTTTTCCAAAACCACCCGGAGCGATGTCCTCGGTGGGCGTGGCGACCTCGTTGACGATCTCGTCGCGCGCCGGGTCGTGCTTATCCAAGCCGAACCGTCGCATGATGGGTTTTCGGAAAAGAACCAGGGAAACCACCGAAAACACGGAAAAGAGGAGGAATTGCCCCCAAAGAGGGGTCGTGGGCCAAACAGCCAACACGACCGCGGAAGCGAAAGCTCCCACAGCCAGAAAGATGATGAAAAAACCCGGACTCGCCAGCTCCGCCAACGCCAAGCCGAGCCCTATGAGGGACCATGTCCACCAAGTCATGGGCGCATCATAACACAAAACCGGCTCGCGCTAGGCGCCACCGCGTCGGTCCTCCCAAGTATAAAACCCCGGCAACGAGCCCTGAAGCGCCGTGCCCCGTGCCGCGATCGTGGATCTCGGGCAAGGGGGGTACCTTACCCTTTTCCGAAAATAACCCCGGTTTATGTCCCGCGGTCAGGATCGGGAACGGGCTCGATCACGTCGGGCGGATTTCCGGACGCGCCGGAAAAACCATATCCAACCGGTTTTTGACTCAATACCTCGAACAGCCTCACCATGGCCAGCGTGTCCTGCCCGCAGTATTGCAGTAGATCCCCCCGGATCTTTTCCTTCTCCGCGGCGGGCGTCTCGGGCTTGGACATCCGTTGATACGCCGACACGGCGGACATGCCGTCGGGCACCGCCAACCCGGCGTAAGACATCTCCGGGACCAAGCTGGGCAACACCACCTTCAAGCTCGACGAGCCGCGAAACCCCGGATGCGCGATGTGCCTGTTCCGGAACGGCGTTTCCAGGTCCACGAGCCGTTTGACGGCCGAATGGAAAGCGGCCGCTTGTTTCGGGAACAAATCCGCCAGCTTCAGCATCACTTCCTTCTCATAACCGGCCGAATAGGCCACCACCGATCCCTCGCGCCGCAAGTCCCGCGCCAGGCTCTCCGCCAGGAGTTCCCTCGGGTCGCTCACGCCGTCGCCCAGGAACGCGTGATGGATCAATTCCGCCCCGGGGCTCTCGAGGATATGAAGCGAATACTGGAAGGGGATCTTCTGTTTGGGGGTCGTGCCGTCGTACAGGGGAATCGTCGGGTTGTCCGCCTCGAAGTCGAGGAACTGAACCGGGTACTTGACCTGACGGAGAAAGCCTCTCACGGCCGTATCGTCCCAAACGACCTTGCCCGTCTTGGCGATCTCCACTTGGATTTTCTGGTTCTTGTTCAGCTTCACGTCGTCGGGGATGTCCCTCAATAGGACGACGCCCTTTTCGTACAGTTTGTCCGGCAATCCCCGGGCCCAGCAAAGGTCGAAGACGTTGTCCGGGGGCAGACCCCGCCAGCAATGGTGGATGAAGGGGCAATCATATGGGCTGTGACACCTCGAACCCACAGGGACATCGGGGGCTTGGGACTCCCCGGCGATTTCCAGGAATTCCCCGACCTTCTTCCCCACGCCCGGCGTCAAACGGGCCACTTCCGCGCTGATGTCCGACAGCTTGAAGAATTTTCGCCATTCGATTTCGCCCTGGCGGACATACTCCTTGTTGATATGGCACAGGGCGCTTTTACGGATCCGGTAGCCGGCGCCCTCAAAGATCCATTTCTGGATCGCCATGTCGTGCACTTGGTATTCCTTGACCGCCAGGACGCTTTTGACCTCGATCATGTCCCATTCATCCTCCAACCCACCCCATCGGGTCAGGATGTCGGCGCGGGCCACGACCTGCCCATGCTCGGCCGCGGGCTCGAACATGGTCACAGCCCCTTCCTCGACGGCTTTTCGGGTCGATTGGATGGCTTCGGGGAGATGCCGGAAGTCTTCTTCGATCAGCACCCCGCGGGGGTACAGCTTTTGGGCGTGCGCCCCGACCTCGGCGCCCATGTCTAGGATGGCCCGGCGGGATTCGTCGTATCGCTTGAGGCCGGGCTCGTGGACCTCGAGCCATAGGCGTTTGAGGCACTGGAGGCCGGCCATGTAGCGGGATTTGGAGAGTTGGATCATTTACATACAGTATAGCGGTCAGCTGACGTTGTAAGACGTCATCCCGAGCATGCGAGGGATCTGCTTTCCGTTTTTCGAGGCGGCTTTCGACTTAGAAAGCAGCCAAAGCAGATTCCTCGTCGCCTCGCCGTATTCGCGTCAGTCCCCGAGGCTCTCGAAGGGCGAATTCCTAATTTTTCTTTTGTAATCCGCTATCCGCTAACCGCCAAACCTCATTCCGGCACGAAGGGGCGCAAAGTCGTTCGCTCGCTCTGGATCCTCAGCGCCGCGGGTTTCAGGCCTTTCGACGCGGCCTTGAGGATGATCGCGCCGGGCTTCTTTTCCGACTGGACAATCACCTGCGCCAAGCCCGAGAACAAACTGCGCTTCCACTGGCCGGCGGGGATGACGGTCCGAAGGCATCCCGGGTCCAGGTTCAGCTCTTCCCATTTCCAGCGCCGCATCAATTCAATCCCCACCACCGCGTAAACGTTTCGGCCCTTTTTCAGGATGGACTTGGGCAAGGGATACGCCTTGACGGGGTCTTCCCGCCCGATTTTCCCGGCGATAAAATGCCCGTTCACATAGACGGCCTGGCCGTCCACCAGGCTCTTCGGCAGAAGCACGATCTCCGAATACTCCTCGAGCCGTGGCAAGTCGAAGGAGCCCCGGACCACCCGGACGGCGGGCTTGTCCTTGGACGGGAAACCCTGGTCGCCCCGCCGCCCGCTGAACAACACGGGCCACTGGGTGGCGTCCACATCGAAACCCACCTCGGGCCTGTTTTCCCGCGTCCCGCCGTCCAGCATCCTCAAGTCCGTGATACGCACCTGGGACACGGTTTCGAAATATTTGTCCGGCTCGTGGCAGGACGGGTCCCCGTTGCCGACCCCGATGATCTTTCCGGGGCCCTCCACGGAAAAGAGGATCGGGTTGTCCGCCGTGGGCACGCGCCGCCCACGGGCGTCTCTCGCCTCGATCGTCACCACCGACACGTCCTCCCCGTCCGCGCGAATTTGGGAGCGATCCGCGACAAGCGCCACGGAAGCCGGGTCGCCCGCGGTTTCCCGCCGGTCGGATGCCGTTTCCTTCCCGTCACGGAAACCCCGGGCCTCCAGGACGCCGGGCTCGTAGGGGACGCGCCAGTCAAGACGCGAGAGGGACGGC
>CAZSKE010000175.1:5046-5510 GCA_964607325.1 uncultured bacterium
TGGTGCCGGTGCTGGTGCGCGACGAAGCCATGTACGGCACGGGCTTCTTCCCCAGGCTTTTGCCGTTGAGACGCAATTCCACCTCGGCGCAATTGCTGAAGACCCGCACGTCGAGGGTCTGCCCTTCCTTGCCTTTCCAGTTCCAATGGGGCGACAAGATCACGACCGGTTTTTCGTTCCACCAGGCTCGCAGATAATACGCGCAGTCCTTGGGAAAACCGCACAGGTCCAAGAACCCGAAGACGGAAGCGATGGCCGGGAATTCGAACGGGTTTTCCTCGCCGCGATAATCGAACCCGGTCCACAGGAAGATCCCCGCCACGTACGGCCGGGTCGCGTAGTACTTCAAGATCTTCTGGATGCCCTTTTCAGGATCCTTCAAGTCGTCAGGCGCCATATGGCACTTGGAGGGATCGTCCTCGTAGACGCCCCGGGTCTGGTGGGTGGTGGTTTCCTCCGAGGCC
>CAZSKE010000176.1:0-893 GCA_964607325.1 uncultured bacterium
CGTCCTTTTGAGTTATTCTGCCCCTATGAATCCTTTCGAGCTTTCCCTTTCCCCCCAGGTGATCTTCGGCGCGGGCTGTGTCTCGCGGCTCGGGGCCCTTCTCCGGCCGCACGCCAAGCGCGTGTTGCTTCTTTCCTCAGGCCATCCTGACCGGATCCGGAAAGTCCTTGTTTCAATGAAAGAGGCCGGTCTTTTGGTGGTGCAGGCCTACGTCAAGGGCGAACCCACTCTTCAGGCCGTTCGGGAGGCCGTCCGCACCTGCACTTCGTCCCAGTGCGAAGCCGTGGCCGCCGTGGGCGGCGGAAGCGCGCTGGACGCCGGCAAGGCGGTAGCCGCCATGGCGGTAAATCCCGGGGACCTGTTGGATTACCTGGAGATCATCGGCGAGGGAAAGACGCTGTCGAAACCACCGCTCTTCCTGGCGGCGATCCCCACGACCGCCGGCACGGGCACCGAAGCCACTCGCAACGCCGTATTGACCTCGCCGGGAGATCGGGTCAAGGTCAGCCTTCGTCATTCTTCCCTGGTGCCGAAGGTGGTGCTGTTGGACCCCGAGTTGACCCTGTCGATGCCGCCGGAGATCACGGCCACCACGGGGCTCGACGCGCTCTGCCAGTTGATCGAGGCGTACACCTGCAAGGTGCCCAATCCTTTCACGGACACGCTTTGCCGGGAAGGCCTGACACGGGCCGCCCGGTCGCTTCGAACGGCCTTCTTCGAGGGAGAGAACCTCGCGGCGCGCGAAGACATGCTTTTGGCCGCCCACTTCAGCGGCGTGGCCCTGGCCAACGCCAAGCTGGGGGCCGTGCACGGTTTCGCGGCGCCCTTGGGTGGCATGGTCGACGCGGCGCACGGCGCCCTTTGCGCGGCGCTATTGCCCACCGTGACGGCGG
>CAZSKE010000176.1:903-5504 GCA_964607325.1 uncultured bacterium
TGCGCAGCCGCCCTGGCCTCCGCGGTCCGGGTGAACCTCCGGGCCCTGCGGGAAAGGGAACCTGGGTCCCCCGCGTTGGGGAGATATGACGGCGTGGCCCGCATCCTCACCGGACGGCCCGACGCCTCGGGCGACGACGTCGTTACTTTTTGCGAAACACTTCGCCACGACATGGGAATTCCGGGCCTCGAGGCGCAGGGCGTGAAGAGGGAGGAGTTCATCCTGGCTTGCGAAAAGGCCGCGAAAGCCTCCAGCATGAAAGGCAACCCTGTGGAACTGACGATGGGGGAGCTTGAGGGGATTTTAATGAAGGCTTTTTAAGGCGAGGTCAGCGGCCGGTGTCCGATCGCTAAATGAACGGCATATGAAAATGGAACGACTCGAACCCGCCAGAGAACGAGGGGGGCGGCGTCACGGCTGTATCCAAGGAAGGTAAGTCACCCGCAACTTGCCGCAGCCGAACGGGATCAACGTCACCGGCTCCTGCGCTTGGTCCGATTTCACCGGGCTCCAGGGTGGCGGGGCGGCGAGCTGGCGATCGTCCAGGCCCCATTTCGGCAGTTTGCGTCCCTTGCCCAAGAGCATCACCGGAGCCGCGTCCGGCGCGAAAGGCTGGGAGGGCACCCGCGCGCTGGACACGACTTTCAGGGAATTTCCGGGATGGGCCCGGTCGAGGATGAGCGCGAGGTTCCACGCCGACCGCGGCCGCACCTCCCAGGAATGAAAACGCTGGATGTCGGGCCCCTTCAGCTCCGGGTGGGGGCCGATCGGCCACCATTCCTCCGCCACCTTGAGCGCGTACACCAGCGGCCCGCGTTCCACGACCGCCGACTTGTTCTCCCATTCGCTCGTCCTCAGTTCCATGGGGAAATCCAGAACCACCACGTCGCCCGGGTTCCATTTGCGATCCACCTTATGAAAGCTTTCGGCCACCACCGGCCCCTGGTCTTTTCCGTTGATGGTGATGGTGGCCTTCTGGCACCAACCCGGGATCCGGAAGTGGAAGGGGAAGCGCGTGGCGGCGCCAAGGGACAACCTCAAGGTGACGGAGCCTTGGAAGGGATACGACGTGGATTCCACGACGGTCACGGCCGAGCCGCCCGCCACCTTGGCTCGGACCTCGCAGGGGGCGTAAAGCGCCGCCGCCAGGCCGCCACCCGGCGCGGCCAGGAATATCCGCTGGGAAAAATAAGGCCAAGCGTAGTGCATGTTCACGGCGCAACAGGGGTAGCCCGAAACACCGCCCGGCGCCAGGTTCGAGCCGTGGTCGGTGCCGAAACCGTGGGGCCCGTGGGAACCCTTCGCCTCGTTCGGCAGGATGTAGTACTGGTAACCCTTCATGTCGGGCTTGAGGGCCGCGGGCAGGGCGTTGAAAGCCGCCTTCTCCATCCGATCGCCCAGGGACGCGTCGCCCAGGATGGGAAGGATTTCACCCAGGCTGTGCAGGTATTCCACGGTTTGGCACAGCTCGGTGCCGGACCGGCTTCCGGAGGGCACCACGGCTTCCTCGCCCGTGAACAATCCGTGGGCCTGTCCGTAATACCGGAAGAGAAGATCGAGGCCCTTCCGCGATCCTTGCCGGTACATGCCACTCCCATCCTGCAGGGACCACAAAGCGGGCATCTTGAGCGCCTGGGCCAAGTTGACGCCGTGCTGGTGCTCCACGAAGGAGCCCCCGGTCAACTGGCGCCCCGAGGAGAAGCGCGTGGTCCAATCGTACGTCTGCTTCTGGAGGATGGACGCCAACCTCAAAAGCCAGGCGTCCCCGGTGCGGTCGTACAGCCAGTAGATCGGCTCGAGGTTGTCGCCGCCCCGGAAGACGGCCCATTCCGCCAGGGGCTCCGATTCGATACGCGAGAGCTGGTAACGCAAGGCTTTCTGCATGAACGGAATGACGCGCTTATCGCCCGTGGCCTCCTGGTACCAGGATAGATACTGGAGGACGATCATGCGCGGCCACCAGTCGGGGCGCGACATCGGTTGGATCGCCCCGTCGGCGCGCTGGTTCGAAAGGACCCACTCGATCCAGGGTTTGGCCTTGGCGATCATGGCCGGGTCGCGGGAGGCGTAGGCCAGGGCCACCAATCCGCGCGTGTAATAAGGTCCCCGTTCCCAATTCTCCCCCGAGCCGCCCCGCCAGGCCGAGTTGGGTCCCACGTCGGGGAAAATGTCCCCCAAGTGCGCCGTCAATCCCGACGCCTGCAGTTTCATCTGGCCGGCCAGGTAGCCGCGCGGGCGCACGCTCCCGAAGGGGAGCGGCATGAAGGCGCCGGGCCTCAGGGGTTTTCGATGGTTGGGGAAGGGCTCGGAGGCGGATGCGGCCGCGGCGTAACCAGGAGGGGCGAGACGTTGGATCGAGGGCCCCGGCGCGCCTTGGGCGGCGAGGGGGATCGCGAACAGGAGTACGGTCCAGGGACGCATAGGGGCATTATAGGTGAAGGAAGTTAGGAGTGAGGAGTTGGTATTTAGCCGACGGCTGATTTCAAGTATTCTGTCCGCATGCGAACCGTCCTTATCACCGGATGTTCCACCGGCATGGGTTATGAAACGACGTTGCTTTTAGCCCGCCAGGGCTGGCGCGTCTTCGCCACCATGCGCGACCTGAAAAAGGCGGGCCCGCTCCTGGCCGCCGCCCGCAACCTGCCCGTGGAGGTTTTGCCGTTGGACGTCACCCGCGGCGAATCGGTGAAGGCCGCCGTGGCCGAGTGCCTCCGGCGCGCGGGACGATTGGACGCGCTTGTCAACAACGCCGGGTTCGGCGTTTTCGGGGCCTCCGACGAGTTCACGGACGCGGAATGCCGCGCCCAGTTCGCGACGAATGTCTATGGATTGCATCGCGTGACGCGCGAATGCCTCCCGGTCATGCGACGGCAGGGTGGCGGGCGCGTCGTGAACGTGGGGAGCCTGGCGGGCCGCATCACTTTCGCGGGGATCGGGTTGTACTGCGCCTCCAAGTTCGCCGTGGAGGCGTACACGGAATCGCTCCGGATGGAGGTCGAAAAGTTCGGCATCCAGGCCTGCGTCGTGGAGCCGGGACAGATCCGCACCCCCTTCAAGGCCAACCAGGTCAAAGCGGCGGCCCTCGCGAGCGGCCGGTCCGCGCACCAGGAAGGCATGGAAAAAGCCTACCAAGTGAGTTGCGGCCGTAGCGCGAGAGCCCCAGGGCCGAAAATCGTGGCGAAAACCATCGCGGGCGCCCTGAGCGTTCCGGTCATGGATATCCGGTATCCCGTGGGGTTGGACGCGTTTTGGTTTCCCAAGATCCGGTGGTGGATCCCCAACCCGGTTTGGGATTTCATCCTGCAAACCATGTACCGGAATAAAACCAAGGGAGCGGATGGAGGATTGCGGATAGCACATAGCCAGGCGAAGGGCGAAAGCCGACAGCTGACCGCCGACCGCCGACCGCCTTCGACGGTCCGCGCCAGCGAACCGGGGAAGAAAGTGGCGCTCGTCACGGGAGCCACCTCGGGGATCGGGATGGCTTGCGCGCTGGAGTTGGCCTCCCACGGCTGGCGGGTGTACGCGGGATACCGTCATCCGGGCAAGCTGAAGGCGTTGCACGCGGCGTCGAAGGGATTGGACCTCAAACCGATCCCGTTGGACGTGGACCGATCCCCTTCGGTGGACAAGGCGGTCAGGGACTTGTGGCGGAAGGAAGGGCGATTGGACGCCCTGGTCAACAACGCGGGATTCGCGTTGGCCGGTTGCTGGGAAGACTTGTCGGACCAAGACCTGTCGGCCCAGATGGAAACCAACGTGTTCGGGTGTCTGCGGACGGTCCGGGCCTTGTCCCCTTGGATGCGGCTTCAAGGACATGGCCGAGTCATGCATATCAACAGCGTGTCGTCCTTCTCCTCCCTGCCGGGGTTGGGGGGTTACGCGGCCAGCAAGCACGCTTTGCGGGCGTTGAACGAATCGTTGCGCACGGAACTCGCGCCGTTCGGCGTTCAGGTCGCGGAAACACAGCTTGGGGAGTTCAATACCAACGTGGTGGCGGCCACAAGACGGGGCGCCGGGACGGGGAAAAACTCGGCTTACGCGGATTATTACGCCCGGATGGAAAAGAAGGTGACCGAGGAATTCGCTCGCGCGCCGTCCCCGTCCGTGGTGGCCCGGTCGGTGCGACGCGCGCTGGAATCGCGCCGGATGGCCCGCCGATACCTCGTGAAGGGGTCCGACCGCTTGCAGGCGTTTCTTCGTTGGGCCCTGCCCGACGGTTTATGGGAAGCCATGCTCAAGCGTTTTCTACCGTTTTAACGGGGCCTCGCGGTTTGTTTCGCCGTGAAAAATCACGGGTGGATTGTTATGCTGTTCGTAGGAGGTTTGTCATGATCCAACCGACCCCCTCCATTCCCGACCCCCCCGAGCCCGATAAAGCCGACACGCCCGCGAAGCGCCCTGTTCCACCCAAGGAAGGCATGTCGGATTTCGACATCGTCATGGAAAAGATCGCGCTCGAAGTGGCGCCTGAGTTCTGGCGGGACCAGGAAAATAAATAAGCCGACGGGTCAAAAGGTCCGGTATTTTTTCGCGGGTTATTCCTTCCCTGAAAGTCCAATCGGCCTCTCCGGCAATATAATACGGAAGATCCGCCCGCT
>CAZSKE010000177.1:0-1454 GCA_964607325.1 uncultured bacterium
CGAGGTGCGGTCACCGCGCTCCGCCGTTGAGATGCTTCGGGTGTTCCTGGCCGCCCCGACGGAAAAACGCGCCAACCATATGGCGGTTTTTTCCGTGGGGGACGGCACGTCCCTTTCCGAAGGCGAAACCTGGCGGGACGCCTACTTCACGATTGATTGGAGCGGAACGGACAGGGAAGGGTACAGCCGGGCCGATGGGGACTGCACCGACGGTCTGTTTCCCGATAACTACAAGGGCGCTCCCGGCGTCTGCCTGTTCCTGAAGGACGAATTGGTTTCCGAGTGGAATGATTCCGGAGGCCCCGACGCCTCCACGGGTCGTGTTCCCATTCCGCCCGTTTTGTTGGGTGGAGAACCCCGCGAGCCGGAAAGCCGCCTGATCCTTTCGCCGTCGGACGGTGAGCGCGTGGGCCCGAAGGTGGAAATCGCCCTTTCGGAACTCTTCCGGGAGGGTTTGAGGCTCCAGTGGGCCGCCGCCGAGGAAGGTCCCTGGAGGTCGTTGAAGACGTTCGAACGGGACCGCCGTCGGTTCGCCTCATGGAACGCGGAGGGAATCGAGGCGGGGGACTATTGGATCCAGGCGAAGGAAGACCCGACGGGGACCGTGAGGGAGAAATTGAAGGTCCGGTTGGGAGAACCGGCGGCGGAGGCCTGGGTGTTGCCCGATGCCGTCGAACCCGGGCCTGTCGCGGCGGGCCCCTCGAGGGTCTACGCCCTGGATGGGGAAAGGCAGTTGGTGAGGGTCTTGGATGGTGCGGGTTTGACGGTGGCGTCCTGGGGCGGTTACGGGAGCCGGAAGGGGGAACTTTCACGCGTGTCCGCACTGGCCGCGCTGGCGGACGGTTCGATCCTGGCGGCGGACCCGGCCAACGGCCGCCTCCAGGCCTTGGGCGGCGGGGACGCCGTGTGGGGCGCCAAACTGCTGGTGTCGCCCCGATCGGTTGCCGCCACGCGCCGCGGCGTGTACGTGTTGGACGGCGGCCGGGTCCATGTCTTCGGCGTCGACGGCGCGTATCTGTATTCCGGATTTCCCGAAAAGGATGGTTATTCCGCCCTTGCGACCGATGACGGTGGCCGCCTCTACCTGCTGGACGCGGGCAAGGGGCGGGTGGACGCTTACAGCCCCGGTTTCATGTTGGAGGCGTCCTGGAAGGGCCCCGGAGGATGGAAGCCCACGCAGTTGACCGCATGTGGACTTCGTGTTTTCGTCGCGGACAAGGCATCCAACAGGATCCTCAAGTTCGGCCCTGATGGAAACCTCCTGGCGTCCCTTGGCTCCTATGGGAACGGCTTGGGGCGCTTGGACAAACCGGATTTCGTGGCGGCCTCGGACGGCCGCCTGGTGGTGGCCGACACCGGCAACCGGCGCTTGACGGTTTTCAGATTGGAGGAAGGGAAGCCCGCTGCGGCGTGGACACATCCCACACCTGTGAACGTACCGCCGGCTCCCCTGT
>CAZSKE010000177.1:1464-5487 GCA_964607325.1 uncultured bacterium
CGTTGTCCGGGTTGTCGACGGATCCGGCCTCTTTCAACCCGCTGTTGGGAGGCGTCGTCATCGCCTACCGGTTGAGCCGGACCGCGCTCACGGCGATTTCGGTGTCGGGAACAGGCGGGGAAACCGTGTTCGAGACCGTGAGGCCCTCCGGTTCCGAGGGCGGCCTGCAGGGGATGAACCGCGTGGGCTGGGACGGACGAAGCGGAGGCAAGGCCCTGCCGCCGGGCGATTACAGGGTTTTCGTTCGGGCTTCCGACGGGGAAGAACAGGTTGTGGCCGATGCCTTGGTGCGTTTGACGGATTCCGATGCGGTGCCGCCCACTTCCACCCCTGTCCACACCGATACCCCGCTTCCTTCGCCGACACCCAGCCCCACCAAGACTTTAACGCCGACCTTCACGCCGGTGCCTCCAACCTTAACGCCGACGCCTCATGGATGTGGCCGCCCCCCCGTGTTGATCCTGCGGCCGGTGTTCGAATGCGTTTCGGGGCCGGGTGTTGGGCCCTATTACGCCCACTTCGGATACGTCAATGAGAGCCGGGACGGATGCGGCCGGCCCATATCGGTGGACATACCCGTCGGGTCGGGCAACCGCCTGCTCCCGGCCAACGGCGCCCAAGTCGTCCATTTCCGGCCGGGAAGGGTGATGGACGCCTTCCGCGTGGCCGTGAACGCCGATGCGGAGGCCGTGTGGGTTCTCGCGGCGTCGGAAGCCCGGGGCAACCGGGATTCCAAACCTTGCCGCTTATACCACCGCTAGCGCCGCTGATAGCGGTCTTTTTCTGTGCGTACGCCTCGATCCACTTCGGTCACCGGGGGCGTGGGGAATTCGAGTCGTCCGGCTGACAGGGCGGGTGGGGGTGAATTTCGCGCCCAAAGACACTCCGCGGTTTCCTGCGTGAAACCGTCAGGTCGAAGGTGTTGCAAGGCCGCCATTCTTCCCGGCAACTCCGTACCAAGCTTGTTGAAACGGTCGCGGTTTCACTTTTTTTAGAAGCAGCGCCAATTTTTCGGAGAGTTTTTTTATCGACGGATTTTCTGGTTTAACCCAATGCTTACGCGGTTTTAACGTCAAAGCACAATCTGGCGTTATGCAAATTTTCCAGTTTTAGATGGTAAAATTTCTCTCTGAAACCGTCCAAATATCGAGGAAAAGTGTTCTGGCGGGTTCCGCGCTCCGCTTTGGCGGGACGTGAAATGTTGTTTTTACATCAGTCTAAAATCGCTTTCGGGTTGTCGCCCATGGCGTTTAGAAAAAATCACATCCCGAATATGCGCCGACCCGCGCTTTATATAACGGCAGTCGTGGCGTTTGTTTTTGTTCTCGCGCTTCCATCCTTCCTTGCGGCGGCCGTCGGCGGCGCCACCTATTCTTCGGTTTATCCGAACGGCAACGTCAACAGCGGCTCCCCCCAGCATCCGTACGGCCAGTATGAAAAACCGCCCTATGGCGTCATTGCAAACCCGCCCGGCGTCACCAATGCCGACATGACGCGGGACATGATGAACATCTACCAAATCTACATCAATTCGGTGCCGAGATTCACCGGTGAGACCATCGGCGGCGTGAACCTCATCGCACCCATACGGTATTTGGACGGGGGCATGGTGGTGTCCGAGGGTGTCGGTTATGCCATGCTCATCGCGGCGTCCTTTGCCGATAAGACCTTGATGGACGGCTTGGCGGCCTACTACTGGAACCAGATGCGGATGGCCGCGAATCCCTGCAATAGTTATGTGAACAATCTGCCGGCGTGGTATATGTCGGGGACCCCGCCCTATTCGACGGTTGGTTGCGATTCGGCCACCGACGGCGACGAGGATATGGCCATGGGACTCCTCATGGCCTGCAAGCAATGGCCAAGCTCGACCACGATCAATTATTGCGGCATGGCCCAGACGATCATCACGGACATGATCACCACTTTCACCGACCCGAGCAACGGCATACCGAACTCATGGTATAGCGACGTGAACAAATGGCTCCGCATGAAAAGGGCGGATACCGATGTCATCGGAGGAAACAATCCCTCCGTCGAGGCGGACTACATCAGTCCCGGGGAGTATCGCTGTTTCGGCTCCAATTACGGACAAGACTTTGTCTTCGGCAGTAGGACGGGTCAAGATTGGATCACGACAGCCAACAACTCGGTCCAGGACATCGTATGGGCTGAGAGCGCCGCAGGAAACAAAGGTTTCGGCGGGGACAAATTGTATTGGGTGGGCGGGAGCACCGCGCCGCCCACAGGTGCCAATTACGGTTCAGGCGTGCAATATGCGAACCTGTATGAGGGTGGCCGCGGCCCCTGGCGGTGGGCCATGGATGGTGTCTATCACGGCACGGCGGCCATGATTACGGCCGTCCAGCACACCAACTTGTCCCTTCAGAATGGGTATACCGCGCTCGGGAACATCGGGGCGAAACCGCCTTATGTCATCAGCATGGGTTGGAACACCGATGGGACCTATGACCCTGGGATTTCGCCGGGAGTCGGCTACGGCATCCAGGCGGCCGTGGCCATGCTGGACGCCGGGGCTCTCGCGGGGGATATGCGGTGGATCAATGAGGTGTACCGTGCCGGTACGCTGGTGGCCTTGGAGCGGGGCAACGGCTGTTACGATAGCGAGGGTTATTTCCCCACCTGCGAACGTTACTTCAACATCGACATTCGCCTCATCGGCATGCTGATGCTGACGGGCAATTTCCCGTGGCCCTGCAATAACATCTGGAGCAAGCCCAACCTCAAGATTTCCAAGTCGGTGAATAAGACTTTCGGTTGTTCCGGGGAAACCCTGGTTTACACCATCATCACCAAGAACGTGGGCGCGGGAACCGCCAACGCCGTGACCGTGAGGGACACGATTCCCTCCAACGCCACTTACGTGTCCTCTTCTCCCTCCGGGGCCATCAACAGCGGGGCCTTGGTGTGGGGCGTGGGAAATCTCGCCACCAACCAGGCTTCCACCATCAATGTGACCATGACCATCAACGGCACGGCGGGGCAGACGGTCATCAACTCCGCGGACGCTTTTTCCACCAACGGCGCCAACGCCCGCACCAGCATCTATCCCGACGAGAATTCCACCACCTTCCGGACCAACCTGGTGGACATCATCAATTGCGGCCTCCAAGCCACCAAGGCCGCCAACCCCACCAGCGTGAACGCGGGTGGGGCCGTCACCTACACGGTGATCTATAAGAACAACTCGTCGGCCGACCGGCTGGAACGCACCCGGCCGGGCGTTTTCGTGCAGTTCAACAACAACGGCGGGCCCAGCAACCCGAATTCCACGGAAACCTTCGAGACGCGGTTCCGTTTCTTCAACGAGTCGTACGAGGACATCAACCTTTCCAATTACCGGGTGACGTACTACCTCAACGACACGACGGGTGGATACGGCACGGCCCTGCCTTATTCCCCGGTCATGATCACCGAGTCGAAATACATGGCGGGCGTCAGCACGCAGAACCTGCGCATGCCGGCGGGAAGTGACGCCAACGGCAGTTGGAACCAGCGCATCGTCATGCAGTTCAACGCGCCCGACCCGCACGCCGGTTTGAGCCGTTGGCTCCACATGGCCGTGAGCACCTACAACGCCCCGATGATCGCCATCACTTGGGCGCTGGGGGGGTCCTATGGCCATCCCACGAACGTCTCCGACGACTGGAGTTACGACCCCGTGCCCGTCTGGGCGGACAAGACCGGTCACACCATCAAGACCTCCTGTGCCGACCCGGACGGATACGCCGACCCCTTCAACCAAGGTTGCGTCACAAACATGCTGGTGGAGGAATACGACGGTTACACCTGGCGCGTGGTGGCGGGCAACGCGCCCTACTATGGTCGTGAAATGAACAATATCGTGGTCACGGATGTCTACAACTCCAACATGTCTTTCGGCGGGTTCATCGGGGTGCCCACCACCAGCCCGACCACCATTACGGCCAGCCACAACTCGGGTACCCGCACCCTCACGTGGAATATCGCCGAGGCGCTGTCCAATGAGTCGGGGACCCTCAC
>CAZSKE010000178.1:0-5486 GCA_964607325.1 uncultured bacterium
CGCTTGAACGCCCCCTTCGTGAAGACTTTCCTTGAGGAGCGGGAGCTTCATCTGGTCTTGGCGGTGGATTACTCGGCGTCCCTGCGGTATGGCACGGGTCCCCAGAGCCCCCGCGAGACGGCTTTTCAACTGGCGTCCATCCTTTCTTTCGCCGCGTCACGCCAGCAGGATCGAGTGGGGTTGATGGTTTTCACCGATCGCGTGGAGCTTTACCGTCCTCCCCGCCGCGGGAGGGGAGGCGCCTTGCGCGTGCTGAGGGATTTGGTGTCCTGCCGTCCCCGGGGAACCCTGACCGACTTCAAACCGGCTTTCCGTTATCTGACGCGCGCCCTCAAGCGACGAACGATCCTTTTCTTGCTTTCCGATTTCACGGCCGAGGTTCCTGAAGCCGAGGCGGCGGTTTTGTCGCGCCGGCACGATCTGGTCGCGGCCGTGGTGCGGGATCCCCTGGTCTCCGCCTCCCAATTGCCCGCCCGCTTGGCCGTGCGGGACCCCGAAACGGGTCGTGTGGGTTACCTGGGCCCCGGATCACAACGGGCTTTCCGGGAAGCCGCCGCCTTTCGGGAGGAACAATTGTCGCGTCTGGTGGGCGCCGGGGCGGACCGGTTTGAGGTGACGGCGGGAAGCGATGTGGCCGCGCCCTTGATGAGGTTTTTCCGCAGACGATTGGAACGGATGGGCCGCCGATGAGAGTCGGCGGTCGGCCTTCGGAAAAGCGCGACGGATGGAAACACGGGTAACCGGGAGTCACGAGCCGACAGCTGACCGCTGACGGCTGATCGCAAGGTGCCATGGTGGATTTTCTGGGAATGCATTTCGCTCGTCCGGCCTGGCTATGGGCGTTGGCTCTGGCGCCGCTGGCGCTGGCGCTGTTCGTCCTGACGGCGCGAGCCAAAAGGTCCACGTTCGCGCTGGGGAACCCGGTCCTCGTGGGGGCCTCCCACGGGGTCTGGGCTTTCCAGGGCCTGCCCTGGTTTCTTCGCCTGTTGACCCTGTCGCTGTGCCTTGTCGCGGCCGCCCAACCCCAGGCGGGACGCCGAAAGGTGGAGAGCAAGAAGCCCGTCTCCGACCTTTATGTGGTGTTGGACGTCTCCCCGTCGATGATGGCCGATGACCTGAAACCCAACCGGATGACCGCGGCTAAGAATTACTTGTCGGAGTTCGTGGAAAAACTCGAGGGTGTCCGGGTGGGGTTGAGCGTGTTCGGCGGGCGGAGCTTCACCCAATGCCCCCTCACCACCGACCTGCGCGTTCTTCGCTACCTTCTGGGCGCCGTGGATATCAACTCCGTGCAGATCAACGGGACCGCCGTCGGGGACGGGTTGGCGTCCGCGGTCAATCGCCTGAAGAAAGGAAGGGCGACGCCGCAAACGCCGCCCGAGGGGAAAAAGCGGGAGGAAAGCGCGACGCCCCACAGCCAGGCCATCCTGCTCATCACCGACGGTCAGACCACCGTGAGGGAATCCATCGATCCCTTGATGGCGGCCATGCTCGCCGCGCGCGAGGGGATCACGGTTTACGCGATCGGGGTGGGCACGCCGGAAGGCGTGCCAGCCCCGTATCCCATGCCCGACGGCACCATCTCCTACGCCATGGACGAGAAGGGGGACATCATCCGGACCTTTCTGGACGAGAAACCACTCAAGCAAATCGCCGAGATCACCGGGGGCAGGTATTTCCGCGTCACCGACAACCAGTCCATGTCGTCCGTGCTGAACGGGATCGCCTCCATGGAAAAACACGAGGCGGTGGCGGTGACGAGGTGGGAATACCGGGAGCTGGCGCCGGCTTTTTTGCTCGGGGCGTTCCTGCTTCTGGCGATGGATTTCCTGATGGGGATGACGCTGTTGAGAACCTTGCCGTAGAAAGACGCTTGTTCGTGGTGGGTGATGAGGGGTGATCGGGCGTCGAAGGATGGCGCCTGGGGCCTCGCGGGCGGACCTGGGAGCGCGAATCCGGGGTGGTTGAAGGAGTTGGAATGCATTTCGTGAACGGGAACATCCTGAACGTCCTGGCTTTGGCGGCCGTCGGCCTCGGCCTGCTGGCCCTCTGGACCTTCCGTCGCGACCGGAAGGATCTGCGGGAACTGGGGCACCGGAACCTGGTGTTGTCGCCGGTCCTGGCCGTCCTGCGCCGGGGGACGCGCGGCGTCTTGATCCTGGCCGCCCTGGCTTTTTGCGCCCTGGGCGCGGCTCGGTGGCAGGGCAAGGCCGTGCCCGACGAGACCGCGCAATACGGCATGGATATCGCCATCGCCTTGGACGTCTCCAAGAGCATGCTGACCCGCGACGTCCGACCGAATCGACTCGAGGCCGCCAAAAACGCCCTCGCGCGCGCCTTGCCGGGACTCCAAGGCAACCGGATCGGGTTGGTGGCTTTCGCGGGTGACGCCGCGGTGCAGGTCCCCTTGACGCTCGACATGGAGGCTCTCGGCACGGTGCTGGGAGGCGCCGACGAGACGGCGGTCGACGAGGGGGGCACCAGCCTCCCCATGGCCATCAACGCGTGCCTCCCGTTGTTCCCGAAGCAGGATCCGAAACAACCGCCGCGTGGCAAGGTGATCCTCATGCTCACCGACGGGGAACCCACCCGCGATGAGGGGGCCTTGGGGGCCGTCTTGGAGGAAGCGCGCAAGGAAGGCGTCGCCATCGCTTGCGTGGGGGTGGGAACCCGGAAGGGCCAGTTGATCCCCGACGGGCAGAATTTCTGGGGCGAGCCGATCTATAAGCAGGATCGGTCGGGAAGAAACGTGGTGAGCCGGTTGGACGAGGAGACTCTTTCCAAGATCGCCCGGGTGACCGGGGGGGTTTTCGTCACGGCCGACAACGCGCAAGCGCTATCGAGGGTCGGGGCGCTATTGGATGGCATGAAAAAAAGCGTCTTGAAGGATCGCTCCTTGACTCGCCGGGAGGAATTGGCGCCCTTGGCGGCGAAACTCGCGGTGGGTTTCATCCTGCTGGCGGCGTTGTTATGAGGCCCGATTTGAGACCCGCGCTTCTCGTCTGGGCCCTCCTGGGGTTTTTCACCCCGGGTCTCTTGTCGGCGCGGAGTGGAGTGGAGGCGTACCATTCCGGGGATTACGCGATCGCCGAGGAGGGTTTCCGGGAGCAAGCGGTCGACTCGCGGGAAGCGGGGCCTTCCTACAACCTGGGCAACGCCCTCTACCGGCAGGGAAGGTTCGACGAGGCCGCCAACGCCTATCAAGAGTCCCTTCAAAAGAATCCCCGTCTGGAGGACGGTTGGTATAACCTTGGGAACGCTTTGTTCCGGCAGGACAGGTTCAAGGACGCCATCCGGGCCTACCAGGGCGCGTTGTCCCTCGATCCCGACGATTCGGACGCCAAACATAATCTTGAATTGGCCAAGCGGGCCCTGGAAAAGGATCCCCGGAAGGACAAAAGCGGCGACCCGCCCCCGTCGCCGTCTCCCACGCCGATGCTCATTCAGCCGCCCCCGTCGCCCACGCCGCCCTCGAAAAAAGGGGACCAGGGCGATGAGGACAAGCGCGGCAAGAACACCGATCCCAGCGGTAAAAAATCGGAACAGGGGGAAGAGGGCGCCACGTCGCGGCAAGGGGACGACGGTTCCCAACAGAAACGCAGGCGTGAGCGCCAGGAACAGGCCCGGCGGGATCTGGGGATGTCCGACGAACAGGTCCAGAAAATGTTGGATAATCTCAGCCGCGAGGAAAACCGCCTCCAGCCGTATTTTTCCAGGAACCCCCGCAAGGACCTTCGTCGGCGGAATGATCCCATGAATATGCTGCCCCGGGAACAGCGGGAACTCATGCGCCGCTTTTTCGGGAGCGGTCATCTGGGGAAAATGATGGAACGCGACGAGCCGGAAAAGGACTGGTGAGGCGATGGCGGTCGCGCGCGTATTCACCCAAGGGAGACGAGTTGTGAATCGAAAACAAACGCTGGTTTTTAGGAAAGGCGCGTTCCGGTGGACGCTCGCTCTCGCGGTGGCCTGCGCGGCCGGCCTTTTTCAGGAGGTTTCGGGCGCCACGCGTGTGGCCGCGCCCCAGGACGCCTCCGAGGTGGGCCTCAAACTCGAGGTGGACAAACGCGAGGTCGAGGTGGGGGGCACGGTGACGGTCACCATGGAGTTTCGCCAACTGGGGGCCGGCGGAGGCACGGTGGTTTCCCAGGAGCCTTCGATCCCGACCATGGAAAATTTCGACATCGGCGGCCCCCGGTTTTCCTCGACCCGCCTCATGATGGTGAACGGACGAAGCGCCGAAATTTCCACCACCCGCATCACACTCAAGGCCGTCAAGCCGGGGCGCGCCTCCATCGGCCCGGCCTTGATCCTGTACCAGGATCCCGTCAAGGGGCGCCGCGAGATTCGTTCCAATCCCGCCATGGTGACTGTCGTCGAAAAAAAGGGTTTCAACCTTTTCGGCCCGAAGAACCGCGAAAAGACGGTTCCGGCGACTCCCACGCCGCCTCCGGCGGCGAGTGATCCCGACGAATTGCGGGATATCCGGGGCCTCCAGGCTTCCGGGTCTTTCCCTTGGTCGGTTGTTTTCTGGCTGGCCTTGTTGTCCCTGGTCGCCGCGTGGTTGATCCGGCGCCTGAAGCGCGCCAAAACCGGGCCCGGCGCCATGGCCTCGAAAGGGCCGGCGGAGGAATTGAGGGAACGGCATAAAAGATTGGCGCGCGAGGACCTCGATGGCAAGGCGTTCTGCCGGGAGGCGTCCTCCATCGCCCGGGCTTGTCTTGGTTACCGTTACTCGTTCGCCGCCGAGGACTGGACGACGACCGAAATCCTCGCCGAGTTGCAGCGCGTCAAATCCGCCGCGTCGGTGCGTCAGGCGGCCGAGGACTGCCTTAAATCATGCGACCGCGTGCTTTACGCGGAGGGGACTTTGGGGGGCGCCGCTCGCGAGAGCATCCTGCGGAGCCTTTCAAGTCTTCTGCCGAAGGCGGGCGGGTAGGCGCGACGGAAGTTTGGTGGTTGAAACGTGGCATGAGGGATTCTGTCCATGCGAAGGATTCGCCGCGGTGAATCTGCGCGGCCGGCGGCTGAGGTTGAAAAAGTCTGGAGAAGGAGAATTCCGTGGCGACTGAAGTCGAAAAACTGACTGCCGAGGGGGAACGCCTCAGCTCGCAATTCCAAAAGGCGCGTAGCGAGGTCCAAAAAGTCATCGTGGGGCAGGGAGAGCTCCTGGACCACCTGCTTCTCGGCCTTTTAGCCAAGGGGCACCTCCTGTTGGAGGGGTTGCCGGGGCTCGCCAAGACGCTGGCCGTGCGCACCCTGGCCGAGACGCTGGGGGTCCGGTTCAGTCGAATCCAATTCACCCCGGACCTTTTGCCCGCGGACCTGGTGGGCACCCGCATTTACATGGCCGCCAAGGGCGAGTTCAAGACCCAGAAGGGCCCCATCTTCGCGAACCTGGTTCTGGCCGACGAGATCAACCGCGCACCGGCCAAGGTCCAATCCGCCCTGCTCGAATCCATGCAGGAGCACCAGGTCACCATCGG
>CAZSKE010000179.1:0-5479 GCA_964607325.1 uncultured bacterium
ACTGATGAGAGATAACTCCAAGCCTTCGGATATATCTCCTCGAGCTCGATTTTTTCCAGCAACTTGGCGCGAGACGTGGCCTGGGCGCTCTTGGACGCGTTGGCGGAAAACCGGGCGATGAACGTCTTCAGCTCGGCGATACGCTTCTCTTTGCGCTCGTTCTCGGCCATCCGCGCTTCCAAGACCTGGTCACTGGCGTGCTTGAACAGGTCGTAGTTTCCCGTGTAAGCCGTGATCTTCTGGCGGTCCACGTCGGCCATGTGGGTGCAGATGTTGTTGAGGAAGTGCCGGTCGTGGCTCACCACCAGGAGGGTGCCCTCGTACGCGTTGAGGTGGTCTTCCAACCAGCGAATGCTCTTGATGTCCAGGTGGTTGGTGGGCTCGTCCAAAAGAAGGAGGTCGGGCGAGGCGTACAGGATCTGCGCCAACAAGACGCGCAGTTTCCACCCGCCCGCCAACTGCTTCATCTTCCACTCGTGCTTCGCGGATTCGATGCCGAGGTTCTCGAGGAATTCCCCCGCGCCAGCCGTGACCGCGTACCCGTTCTTGTCGTTGAACTCCACCTCGAGATCGGCCAGCCGGTGGCCTTCCGCGTCGGTGAGCTCCGCCTTGTCGTACAGGGCGTCCCGCTCCGACTGGATTTTCCAAAGATCCTCGCGCCCCATGAGGACGGTGTCGAGAATCTTGAACTCGTCGTAAGCGTACTGGTCCTGCTTGAGCATGCCCATCCGGACGCCGCGGTCCAGGTCCACCCGGCCCTCGTCGGGCTGGAGTTGGCCGGAAAGGATCTTCAGGAAGGTGGACTTGCCCGAGCCGTTGGCGCCGATGATCCCGTAGCAGTAACCCGGCTTGAATTTCAGGGTCACGTCGTCGAACAGGACCTTTTTGCCGAAGCGAAGCGTCAAATTGGATACCGAAATCATGCCCTTCTCCAAACCGCCTTAAGAACTATTCCAACTCCACCCATCCGCCTTCGGCCGGGGGCGCAAACGAGGCCTCCAAGGGTTTGGCGGTCAGAATCCAAGCGTTTCCTGGAGTTCCCGCCTTTCGACATCGCCCGTTCGAGGCGGCCGAACCGGATCGGCCAGATCAGGGCGGTGAGCCAAGTCGAACCGCTCAGGACCCTGCGTTCATCGAAGGCGAGTGAACCCTGGGGGCCATGACTTCGCGAAGGACCCTTCCCAGAGGCGGAGGGGCCAAATGATACACCAGGTTCCAGGCGTTTACCGAGCGCCCCCCGAAAAATTAAGGCGAATCAAAACGATTCTCCCCGGATAAAACCAACGAAAACCCGGTTTCCGACGGAACCCGCCCCCCCGCTTTCTTCCTTTACGCGTGTCGGGCCGGGCCGCATTTGTTAAAGTTCATGGCGTCATGAAAACGCACCCGCGAAAAAACAAGGCCCGACGCTTGTCCGCGCCGAAGGCGACCCCTTCCCCTCCGCGCGCGAACGCGCGCCGTCTCCTGCGCTTCTGGCCCCTGCTCCTGATCCTCCCGCTTGTTTTCGTCGCGTCACTCGCGTTCCTCACCACCGAGCCCGGCGAAAAGACGTTGGCGGGCTGGCTCGAGAAAATCCTCTCCTCCAGCGTGAAATCCACCGTGCGGATCGGGCGGGTGGAGACCGATCTCCTGACCCACCTGACCCTCACGGACCTGAAATGCTTTTTGGACCCGAACGACGGGGAGGCCCCCCGGGAACCGTACCTTTCCTTCGAGGAGGGCCGCCTGGATTTTCCGGTTCTTTCCGCGATCACCGGCCGCCTGTTCCTGCGGAACATCCGCGTGAAAAACCTGAAACTCGATCTCCGCCGGCGAAACGATGGGCGATGGGAAGCGCCCTTGTTGAACGCGAAGAGCCCCTCGCCCCCCGAAAACAAAGCGGCCTCCTCCCGCTGGTTCACGCTATCGCTTCAAAATTTGGAAGCCGAAGGGTTCTTGTTCCACCTCGAGGACCTCCACTCCGACCTGGATGTGCAACTCCAGGGCCGTCACGCCCTGTTGGAGCAATCCTCGTCGCGTTGGACCCTTGACGCGGAACTGGCGCAGGTGTGGATGCAGAAACGCGAGGCCGTCTCGGTGGACGGCCAGGAACTGGGGCGGGTGCGCCTTTCCTGGGACAAGACGGGCTTCAACCTGGAGCGTGTCTCACTCAACCTCTTCGGCGGCTCGCTGAGCGCCCAAGGCTCCCTACGACAAAACGGCTTGATCCAGAACCTGCGGCTCAAGGCCGAGGATGTGGACGCCGGGGCCCTCGGCTCCTTTTTTCTCGGAAGCGCCGGCCCCGCGGAAGGCGTTCTCCGATTCGACGCTTCCTTCCAGGGTTTTCTCTCCGACTTGAGGAAAGCGTCCTCCCGGGGCCATCTGGAACTGGACGCGGTTCGAAAGGACGACACGCCTCTCCTGAACGCCGACGTGGACTGGTCCCTGGCCGCCGGAGTTTTGGACGCCACTTTTCTTTCCGGGTCCAACGAGGCTCGTCTCAAGGGCGCCCTCGGCGCCCGATCCTCCCTCCAAGGCGTCCTGACCGGTTCCCTGGCCGACCCGGGCCCTCTCGCGGAGATGCTCGGCTGGCCCAACACCTCGGGGCGTTTGGCGGCCACCGGCTCGTTGTCCGGGACCCTCCAGAAACCACGGCTGGAGATGCGGGTCGACGGCGAGGGGTTGCGGTTGCGGGACTTTCCCCTCGACCACCTTTCAGGCTCCTTGTCGGTGGGTTCCGGCGGACTGCGGTTCCACGACATCCGCGCCGACGGTTTTCAGCGCTCGGTGGATCCCACCCACCCGCCTTTCGGCGCGGCGAAGGCGTCCGGCGGGTTCCGTTACGAGTTGCGCTTGAGTGGTTCGCCTTCCGATCCGGTCGGTCTCCTGACCGCCGACTTGACGCGGCCGGGCTGGGGCCCGGTGAAATTGGACCGAGGTCGTTTGGAAATCTCGGCCGCGAATCGGGAAATCCGGCTCGACCTATTCAAGGGTCAACGCGACACCTCCCTGGTCCAGGCCGAGGGCCGTTGGAGCCTGACGGATTCCTCGGGAGTCTTGCGGTTGTTTTTCCTGCGGGCCGACAACTCGCAGAACCCCAAACGCGACCCCGCCGCTTTCGCGGCGAAGGCCGACCTGTCCAAGTCGGACCCCAAGCAAGTCGATCAGGTGACCGCTCGGTGGAAATCGGGCGGATCGGGAACCCAAACCTGGGAAGTGGAAACCAAGGATTTGCGTTTGTGGCGGGTCTGGGGCCTGGCGCCCACCGCCGCCCCGGCCGGGGGCCGGCTGACGTTGTCGCTCAAGGGCAAGCGCATCGGGAAAAATCCCACGCTCCTATCCGGCGGCGTGACACTGAAGGACGGGACCTGGAGCCTCCAACGCGACGGGGCGCCGATCGAGAAACTTCAAGCCGAAGCGTCGTTGGACTCCTCGCAAATCCATTTGAGAGCCTTGAAGGGCGTCGTGCGTGATCTCCCCTTCGAGGTAACGGGTCACGTCCCCCTTCCCGGCCGGAACGGCGGGGAGTGGGATTTGGGCCTGACCGTGGCGGGTGAAAAAACCGGGTCCTTGCGGGGACAAACCACCTCCGACTCGGTCCGACTGGAAGCCCGGTTGAATCCCTGCCCGGCCGCCCTCGCCGAGCCGTTTCTTCCTTTCTTCTCCAACATGGACGGGCGTCTGGCGGGCCACTGGATCCTCACCGGGTCGCCCCGTCGCCCGCTGGCGAACGGCTCGTTCACCGCGGACCATCTCTCCTTCTTCTTCCCGCTGTTGAACGCCCAGATCGCCGAAGGCGGCCTCTCGGCCTCCTTCCAAGGCGCGCGACTGGTGTTGGACGTGAGCAAACTGCGCTTCAACGGGGGGTTGGTGACGCTCTCGGGAGGTTTGGGTTGGGGAAACGGCCTCGAGAACTTCGCCTTCCAGACCGACTTTTCCAAGGTCCCCGTTCTTATCCCGCGTTTGTTATCCGGGACCATCGCCAAAGGACGGGCCGCTTGGACCCAGAAAGCGGATGGTTTTCTCCTGGACGCCGACCTGGACCTTTCGGAGGGCCGATGGCTCAAGGACTTCACCATGGATCCGCCGCCACCGCCCTCCAAGCTCCCGTCGATGCTGGCCCTCACCCGGTTCGCCGTGAGGTTCCGCGGCGCGAACAACGTCTTTCTGGATAACAACTGGGGCCGGATTCGCGTGGACGCCGACGCGACCATGACGGGCACCTGGGGCGGGCCCACCCTGATGGGCCGCTTCACCGCGCTGGAAGGTTGGCTAAAGTACCTGGACCGTAAATTCACCTTGACGAAGGGATCGGCCCAGTTCCAGGACCCTTCGGTCATCAACCCCTATCTCTCCCTTCAAGCTGAAACCCAGGTGCGGTCCTTCCGATCCGATGGAAACAGCCAGCAATACCTGATCACCCTCGCCATGAACTGCCCCCTGGACCGGTTGAGCTTCAACCTGGCCTCGGAGCCCTCCCTGCCCGACGCCGACATCGCCACGCTCCTGACCTTGGGGGCCACCCGGCAGGATTTCCTGGCCCGGAACCCCCAGTCCGGATCGAGCGCCGGTGACGTCTTGACCAGCCGCGCCGGGAGTTTCACGACCAACGCCCTGACCGACCTCTCGGCCCGCAAGGTGGGCCAATTGATCGGGCTCGAGGAACTGGCGGTGGAGGGCAATCCTTTCGGGGGGGACTCCGGAAGCGACGGATCGCGCATCAGCGCCACCACGCGCGTGACCGACCGTGTCAACGTGACTTACCGCACCAACACCGGATCCAACCCCCAGCGCGCCGTTCGGATCGGTTATTTCCTCTCCAACCGTTTTTCCCTGGTCACCGAGGCCGACCAATCGGGTCAAAGCTCGCTCGATCTCAAGTACAAGCTGTTGTTCAAATGAGCGCCCTTCGCCGCTTCCCGCGCCTCACGGCCCCAATCGCGGGGCTGCTCGCCCTCGCTTGGTGCGCGCGCGCCCAAGCGGCCCCGGCGGGCTCCCCAACCCCGGAACGCGCCGCTCGCGGCGTGACCCAAACGGCCGCGCCGCGTAACCGCGCGCCCTCCACCGTCGAATCCATCCGGATCGAGGGAACCCACGATCTCTCTGAAAAACGCCTGTTACGGCTTCTCGTGACCAAGAAATCCGGCTGGTTCCGTAAAAGCGAATACCGGGCGGACAGGTTCGAGCAGGACCTGAGTCGCTTGACGGACTACTGCAAACGCCGGGGCTACCTGCAGGCCGTGGTGGACGACAAGGAAGCCCTGCAGGATCGCGTCACGCGAAAAGTCCGATTAACCATCTGGCTTTACGAGGGCCCCGTGAGCCGCGTGAAGGGCCTGCGATGGGAAGGCGTCACGGCCTTCGCGCCGGAAAGGATCCCGCGCCTCCTGGCCCTGAAGCCGGGCGATCCCCTGGACCAGGACAAGCTGGAAGCGTCGGTGCGCGGCCTCTTGCGGGCCTACGCCGAGGCGGGCTACCTCGAGGCCGAAGTGCGGACCCA
>CAZSKE010000180.1:0-5475 GCA_964607325.1 uncultured bacterium
CGGTGTAAATCGAGTCGGTCCCCTCCACGGGGTAGAGCGAATCCGCCTGAAGAACCGCCGGGATCAACACCCAAGCGGCCAAAATCGCCAGCGTCCACCGTTTCATAACCTCTCCTTACTTTGAGCCCGACGGCCCCCCCAGGGACTCGACGGCGTCCTCACTCAAAACACGGGCCTTGAAAGTTTTTTTCGACCCGATGTTCTCCACGCGGATGACGGACCCGGCTTTGCCATCCTCCAAGACCCGCACCCGCGCTTCCATTTCCACGTTTCCACGCCTCACGCGGCAGGTCACTTCCTGCCCCCGGTGAACCACGGGTGGATCGGCGATATCAGCGATCCTCAGAACCTGGCCCGGAACCAGCGCGCGGGCGGCCGTGCGGCCGATCGCCACGCTCAAGTCCGTCACAGGTTCGGGTCCGGTCTGACCCACCGACACCCGCTTGAGCTCCAACCGGGAGGCGTCCAGCTTCGCGCCCCGCTCGATTCGCCGTTTCACCACGACGTAAGGCCGCTCGATTCGAATCCCACAGCGCAAAGGAAGGGTCCGGACTTTCCGACCCTCCACCAAGAGTTCGGCCGTGAAAAGCGTCATCCCCTCGTAACGGCCCGACAGGGGCGGCCTCAAGGAGGCCGTCACTTTCCCGCGGGGAAGGGTGACCACCTTGTTGAAAGCCTCCGACGGCTCCAGCTTCACGTTCGCGGGGTCTTCTCCAGTGGCCCGCACCACTTGCTCGCGCACCACCGGCAACAAGGTCTTGAGGGGGTATTCCTGTCTCGCGGTGGCCACTTCGGCCTCCCCGTCGGGAACCACGAAATCAGCGTCGGCGAAACCCGCCTTCCTCAACGCCACCCGAAGCGAAACGGCGGTCAAGGTCACCGGATGCCCCGGAAGGGGCGCCCTGCCCACGGGGGTTCGGCGGATCCTTTCCACCTGAACCCCATCGCGACCCACGACCTCCGCCACGTCCCCCACCGTATAGGCGGGTCCCAAAACCGAGACCTTCGACGGGAGCGTCACGCTGACCGGCGGCGCGGACTTGACCGCGGCCGAAACCACCGCCGTCCACAGGAAGGATGCCGCCCAAAAGAACGGCAACACCCTTCGCGCGCGCCCACCCAGCCTCATGCCGTCACGCTCACTGCTTCATCGTCGCGGCGACGCTCAACATGTCGTCGGACGTCTGCACGGCCCGTGAATTCATCTCGTAGGCCCTCTGGGCCACGATCATCTTCACCAGCTCATCCACCACGTCCACGTTGGACGCTTCCAGGGCGCCTTGGGTGACCGGGGGATACCCGTTAAGGCCGGGTTGTCCCTCAATGGCCTCGCCCGAAGCCACCGTGGCGCGAAACACATTGTGCCCCAAGGCTTCCAAACCGGCCGGGTTGACAAACCGCGCCAGTTCGAGCTGTCCCACCTCGATCGGATCCTCCGCGTTGTTGTTCAACGCGACCAGGATCCGGCCGTCCGCGGTGACCGTGATGGTCGTCGCGTCCGAGGGGATCTGGATCTGGGGATCCAACATGTAGCCGTCGGCGGTGACGACATTGCCCTCGCCGTCTTTCCGGAAGGAACCGTCGCGCGTGTACACCGTCTCCCCATCGGCGCGGGTTACCTTGAAGAAGTATCCGGTGCCGTTGGTGTCCTCGACCATGAGGTCCAAGGGGTTGTTGGTGTTTTGGACGGGGCCTTGCGTGAAAATCCGCTCGGTGGAAACCGGCTTGACGCCCTCACCGACCTGGATGCCGACCGGCACCCGGGTATCACGGGTGGCTGGCGCCCCCGCGGGCTTCACGTTGAGATACAACAGGTCCTGAAAATCCACCCGTTGTTTCTTGAAGCCATTGGTGTTGACGTTGGCAAGGTTGTTGGAAATAACATCAATGTTCATCTGTTGGGCGAGCATACCTGTTGCCGCCGTGTACAGAGACTGCATGAATGCCTCCTGGCCGCGCAAGGACGGAATACACCCTTTGCGGGATGATCCCCCTCACACGTGATCCCACCGCGTCTGTCGTTCGGCGGTGGAAACGGCCCCTGCATCGCAGTCCGGCCGTTGATTTCACGATCCCGGGCCGCAGTCGGCGGCGTCAGGACCTGGTTAAAGATTTCCTACGATCAGACGTTCAAACTCCCAACACTATTGGCGGCCTTGCTCAGGACATCGTCGAACGCCGTGATGATCCGTGCGTTGAGCTCGTACGCGCGCGCCACCTCGATCATTTCGACCATCTCCCTGACCGCGTTCACGTTGGACTGTTCGAGGAAACCCTGTTGAACCTGCACGACTTCCGGCTCCCAGTCCACCTTCACCTCAGCGGGCACGGTAAACAAAGAATGACCGGCCTTCTGGAGGGCTCCCTCGTCCGACACCGTCACGATTCGCAGTTGGTCATGGGCCTTCCCGTCCACGGAAAGGTTGCCCTCCTCATCGACGTCCACCTGGGATCCATCGATGAAGATCTCGCCACTGCGCCCGAGCACCGGGTACCCGTCCTGGGTCACCAGCCGCCCGTCGGCGTCCAGACTGAAATTCCCACCCCGGGTGAGAAGGATCTGCCCGCCCGGACCGGCCGCGGTGAAATAACCGGGACCCGTCAAGGCGAAATCGAGCGGATTCCTCGTTTCTAACCTGGGCCCTTGGGAGTGGTCAGTGGCCACTTCCTGAGGCACAACGCCTCCCCCTTTGAAACCGATCAGGGGACGCAGTTCCGTCGTCCCGTCGAGGGTCTTCATCCGCTGATCCCCGATGCGAGAAAACAGATGGGTCGGAAACGCGACGTCGACGGAGCGGTTCTGCTTGAAACCCACCGTCGTGAGGTTCGCCAAGTTATTGGCGATGACCCCTTGACGGTTCAAGGCGGCGTCCATACCGGAAGCCGCGATGTACAGTCCGCTCGGCATCACTTCCTCTTTTCTCCCCGGGCCCGTTGGGGGCCCAAGGCACAACCCTCATCATCCCAACGACACCTCCGCGCCGACGCGAGGCCGGAGCGGGCGCGACTAAACCCTATTTCTGCGTCGCCGCGGGAGTGACCCCGGGCGTGGCGGAGGCTTCCGGAGCGGAGGCCTGGGCGTTGTACGGCAAGGCCACGGCTGGAACCTCGGCGGAAAGGCGGCTCTCGGAGCCGTCCAGACCCACCGAGCTGTACCGGAAGTAGTATTTCTGCCCCACCTTCAACTTGCGAACCAAATAGGAAGGCACGTTCGAAAGGGGCTGGGAATTGATCTTCTCGAACCGACCGCCCGACACCTCGGACATATAGATGTTGTATCCGCGGAGTTTCAGTTGAGCGGGATCGCCGAAGCCCGCCATGTTGGAGACGCGAGCCGCGTCCACGACCGCTTCCTTCTCCATGCGGGTCTCGGCCACCACGGGAGCGCCAGGGGCGGACGTGGTCACGGCCACCATCTCGCGTGAATACTGGCTTTCCACCATGGGGCGGGTGTTGGTGACGGAAGTCACGACGAAGAAATAACGGGTGTTCCTTTCCAAGCCCTTGACCGCGTAATAAGTGGACTTGACCGGGCGCTGGTTGATCTTGACGTACTCGCCGCCCGACTGCTTGCTGAAATAAACGTTGTAGCCGTCCAGGGACACCGTCTTGGAACCGCTCCAGCGCAAGGTGATGATGTCTCCCTCGACGAAAAGGTTCACGCCCTCGGGGACGAAGCTACGGACATTCCCGAAAAAGGACTTTCCAAACCGCCAATTCGCCGAAATCCGGTGCGAACTCCCCAGGAACTGCGGGTGCCCGATGAAGGCGTAATCGATGCCCCAGGAGCGGGAACGATAGCTGATCCCGGCCGTAAACCGTCCGTCCAGGGTTTGAAATCCCCGATAACCCGTACGGATTCCCAGGCGGTCCTCGAAGAACCAACCCTCGATCCCGGTATCCAGCCGCGTGTGGTTGCTCGTGGCCGTGCTGGGATCGTCGAAGGATTCCATCTCAAAAGCCGTCAAAATGTCGTCGGTGAACTCGTACGAAAAACCGCCGCGCACCCGCGTGGGGATCCGTTGACGGGTTCCCATCTCAAGATGCAAGTTCGTGTCCAGGTCCTCGGCCGCGAGGCCGAGGTTCAACTGCTTGCCATACCGGAAATTCAGCGGGATGTGATAAAGGAAACCCATGTCGACGCCGAGTCCCTTGCCCCTCGCGTCGGGCAGGAGGGAGGAATCGACCGTGTAAAACTTGATGTTCAAGCCGACGGACAGGGTCTTGTCCACGGCCAAGGGAGCCGCGAAACAGCCGTAATAAACACGCTCCTTGTGCTTCTTGCCCTCCATCTGGAACAACTGCGTGGTCGCGATGCCCCAGACAAGCTGGTCCGAGAACGGCTGAACGTAGGAAAGGTTCCCCAGGAATTGCTTCCCGTTCAAAAGGGCGGCCCCCATGCCCGACACCTCGGGCCGGAGGACCTGAACCAAACCGGCGGGATTGTAATAGATGGCGTTGGAATCATCGGCGACGGTGACAAACGCGCCACCCATTCCGAGGGCGCGGGCTCCCACCCCAGTGATGCCGCCTTTTTCAAAGTAAGCCCCCGCCGTGGAGGCGAATCCGATGAAGAGCGCGGCCGCGACAACGGCCTTGGTTGAATTAAAGTGCATTGGGCTTCACGCTCTCCCCGTTGATCCGTACTTCCGAAAGCCCTATCAACTGCTCACGAGTGATCCGCCCGTTGGCGTAATTGGCCGCGGCCCCCGATGGGGTTCGCAAGCTCAACTCGTTTTTGCCGTAAAACGCGCGCGTCACGATCTCCGGCACGCCGGTCCCAACCGTCCGAACCGTCGCTTTCATCACTTCGGCCGCTTCCTGGTACAGGAACGGAACGTAAGTCAAATTCGACCGATAACTCACCGCGATCACACGCTCATCCCGATCATTCGTCTCGAAATGCGCGTTCAGGAGCTGGTCCGCACCCATGTTCCGAAGACCCAACAAGGGCACAGAACCCGCTTCCGGTAAAGCCCCGGCCAAAAGCGTGTTTCCGCCGGCTTCCACTCCCCCCGCGTCCGCGTAAATGGCTCCCGGGGTCGGGGTGGTTTCCGGACCTTCCAGAAGCTTTTTAAGCGCGTTCCTGGCGTCGGTCGCCGGAGTTTTTGCCGTTGCGCCGTTGCTGATCTTCCGGTTTGGAGGACTGCCAGGCGCCTGGATCCGCCGTGCCTCCGCCTGGGGCACCCTTGCCGCCGCCGCGGGGGTCGCCTATCTGGCACTAGCCTACGCGGGTTACAGTGTGCAGCACAAATGGCGCCTGGAGATGGATCGCGACGCCGCGGATGCCTGCTCCACGTTGTCGCGCTACGTCGATCGCCACGGCCGGGTGGTGGAGAGCCTCCGCAGCTTCTGGGCAAGCAGTCAGGACGTGGAGCGGGATGAGTTCCACACATTTGTGCAGAAATCACTGGAGTACTATCTGTTTGAGGCCTTGGGATGGGCCTCCGGCAGCGCCGGAAAACCAGACGGGTC
>CAZSKE010000181.1:0-5471 GCA_964607325.1 uncultured bacterium
GGTCGGGGTCGAGGTGTTCGTAAAGGTCGGGGTTCGGGTGGGCGTGGAGGTGGGCGTGGGCGACCGAGTCGGCGTCGGCGTGTTGGTACGGGTGAAGGTGGGGGTCGGCGTGAACGTGTTGGTGCGCGTGAAGGTGGGTGTGGCGCCTCCCACCACGTTGACGACCGCGCAAGCCGTGGTAACCCCCCCCGACATGAACTGCCGCGCGGCGCAATTGGTCACCGCCCCCGACCCGGCGGCCGCGACCACCAGGGTCACCGTCACATTGGACCCGGGCGCGGCGTCGGCCACGTTCCAAACCATCGTACTGCCCGTCACCGAAGCCGCGGGCGAGGAGCTGACGTACGTGAACCCGGCGGGCAGGGTGTCGGTCAGGATGGCGCCCACGCGATTGGGCTGCCAGGAGAAATTGTCGAACACCACCGGAGCGGCGCTTTCCCATATCCCCTGGGCGCCCGCGCCCGGAAGGTAGTTGTTGGTATCCGTGAACGACGCGATGTGGTTGCCGTTGTAATAAACGAAAAATTGATTGCCGCCGCGCACCACCTTGAAAGGCGCCCACGCCGGGAGCGCAGCGACTGTCGTCGCCGTCTCGAAAGCCTGGCCGGTCAGCTGGCCGATGGTGACCGTAGCGCTCCCGTTGTAGTAATACAAACCCACGGTGTCGTCGTTCGGATTGCCATAGCCCGTGCCGATCGCCGCGTAGTAATACTTGCCGCCCTGGTATCCGAGCACCAATCCGTGGCTTCCACCCAACATGGTCTGATGGAGGTCCATGCTCACGGTGCCGTCCACCCCATCGGTCCCGAGAGCGTAGAAGGCGTCCGGACCCCAGGTGGTGCAGGTGATGGCCCCCCCGCCCTCCACCCAATAGGTGTTGTAACTTCCGTGGGACTTCCATTTCCCGGACCAGCTCCCGTCCGCGAAGTTATCCACGAAGGACACGCCGCCGCCTGGCGCCTGGTAGGCCAGCCTATAGGTCACGTTCCCACCGGCGGGGACGCTCGCGGGGTTCGCGGTCTTGGTGAACCCCCCGATGACCGTGATCGCGGCGTTGCCCGAGATCGAGACCTGCGCGTTGGACGCCGCGATCGCGGCGATGTTGGGGATGACCGTGCCGGCGGTGGCTCCCGAAGGCACCACGGCCTTGTAGGAGATTTCCCCATCCTGGCCGCCTCCCAAGAGACTGATCGCCCAGGTCAAGAGCGATCCCGAGACCGAGGCCACCGGCGTGGCGGACACGAACACCATGCCGTTCTGCAGGGTATCGGTGATACGGACATTGATGGCGTTGACGTCATCCCCGATGCGGTAGTTGTCGTATTGGGCCCCGCCCCCGTCGTTGTAGATGCCCGCGTAACCGGGCCGTTTCGCGTAATTCGTGGGGTCGTTGCAGGTGAACTTCAGGACGTTGTCGATGTACACGTAGAAGACGTAGTTCAGGATGACCACCTTGATGTTGTGCCAGATGTTCGGGTTGAAACCGGCGAGCGGCGCGCTCCCGCAGACCTGGAGCCAGGTGGGCCCCGTCTGGATGTCCACGAAATAGTTGCCCGACCCGTCGTGGTAAATCTTGGACTTGTAGAACTTGCCGTCGGTAGGGTCGTACAGGAACTCGATCGCGGTGTTGCCGCTTCCCGCCGTCCCGAGGAGGAAGTCCATGGAAACAGTGCCGTTCGAGAATTTGGGCGTGTCGGTGCGGTACAACATGTAGTACTGCATCTGCTCGTTGAAGATGGTGCCTCCCGTGTTCGTCCAGCTGGAATTGCCGTGGTCGACGGACCATCCCGGGAAGATACTGACGGTCGTCGACCCGGAGTCAACGCCCAGGTTGTCGTTGAAGTCGTCGAACACCGACAAACCCGTGATGAGATTCTCGTAATGGAGCCGGTACTCCACCGTGGTGCCAGGCAGGACATTGCTCGGTTGCACGGACTTGGTGACGACCAGAACGGGCGCCTTGACGGTCACCGGCGCGGCCGCTGACGTGATGGTCACGGTGTTGGTGGCCACGCGGGCCGTGTTCGAGACCACGTCCGCGTTCTTGAGGGTGTTGGTGACCACGGCGTCGAACCACACCTCCTTGCCGCAGGATTGGAACACCACGATGGCCCAGATCCGGTCCATGTACGCCGTCATGGCGGTGCCGCCGGACTGGTGCTCGATATAGGGGTGCAGGCGCTGGATGGAGTTGAGATTCCAGGTGGAGGCGCCGGTGATGTCCCAAGTTTCCGTCACGTCGGCCGACTGGCCTTCCCCGGCCGTCAAGGTCACCGCCCCCTCGAAGTTGGCGTCATCCCCGTCGTTGGAGAACTTGGTCACCACGCGATCCCCGGTGTTGGGCTTGTGCCATTCGTAGAAAAGCCGCACCGAACTGACCGTGGAAACGGAATAACCGGTCAAGGTGTCGAGGTAGAAGACGTTGGATTCATAGGTGGTGAACGCGTCCGTGGTGGACGTACCCCAGACGTTGTCCGACGTCGCCACTTCGGAGGCCGAGCCCCAGGCCCCGGCCGTGTCGCCCCACACGTTCAAGGTCACCGTGGCGGTCTGGCAGGAAACCGCGCCCAGGTTCCAAGTGAGGGTCCCGGCGGACAAGGACCCGCCCGAGCTCATCCCCACGACGGTCAAACCCGCGGGGACCACGTCGGTGATAACCGTGCTCGTGGAGGAACCGCCCACATTGTCATAGACGATGGAGTAACGATAGGTATCCAGCACTTTAGGCGTGGTGTTGTTGGCGGACTTGATGAGGGTGGCCGATTGAGCGCAAACGGATAGGAGCCCACATCCCAAGAGAAGCAGGGCCTTTTTATAAAAACGTTTTAGTGTCAGTTTCATCGGCTTCATTCGTTTGGCCATCTCGAAACATTTTACCCCAACTTCCTCCGCATTATGGACGTTCCAGTTTCACATTTCTTACTGGAATAAAGGGCTTAAATCGCGAATCCCTATTATCCGCGTTTCTTTTATATATAGAGGCTTTGTGGGCCCGTCAGCTCATAACGGATTTTTTCATGCCCCACCGCCCCTTCGATCCAACCCAGAGCGCGGGATGCCTTTCTTTCGTCCCCGAAAAACGAGCCAGAAAACCCATCCGCCCTTCTCCCCGTCTCGCCGCGTTCGCCAAAGGTGTTTGAGGCTTCTGTCCGAGTCCCCCTTTCGGTTCCACCCGAGATTCCCGCGACGGATTTCCGTTATTGAACCCGATATACTGCGCGTCATGAAGCCTCCAGCGAAATCCTCGCCCTCCCGCTCAAGTCGGTTCCTCAAGGCCTGTCGGCGCGAGACCGTCGACCGCCCGCCCGTCTGGTTCATGCGCCAAGCGGGCCGTTACCAGAAAAGCTACCGGGCCATCCGCGCCCACGTCACCTTCCTCGAACTGTGCAAAAATCCCGACCTGGCCGCCCAAGTCACCGTGGCGCCCGTCAAGGAATTGGGAGTGGACGCCGCCATCCTCTTCGCCGACCTGCTCCTGATCGCGGAGCCCCTGGGGTTCCATCTGGAATTCGCCAAGACCGGCGGCCCGATCATCCACAACCCCTTCCGAGCCAAGTCCGATCTCGCCCGAGTCCGAAAACCAAACGTGTCCTCCGATTTGGGTTACGTGACCGAGACCATCCGCAGGGCCCGGAAGGCCTTGCCCGCGGATATTCCCCTCATCGGTTTCGCCGGCGCCCCCTTCACCTTGGCGGCCTACCTGGTGGAAGGCGGCGGCTCGAAGAATTACATCCGGACCCGGCGCTTGATGATGTCCGAGCCCTCCCTTTGGGACCGATTCGCCGCGCGATTAACGGACGCCACCTTGGATTACCTGTCCGCGCAGGTCGAAGCGGGCTGTCAGGCCGTCCAGCTTTTCGATTCCTGGGTGGGATGCCTCGATCCCAAGGAATTCGAGACCCGGACGCTTCCCCACTTGACGTCCCTGGTGAAAAAACTGAAAGCCCGCCATCCGGAAACGCCGGTCCTGTACTTCGGGACCCAGACCTCGCCCTATTTCGGCTCCCTCAAGGATCTGGGCGCCGATGTCCTGGGGGTGGATTGGCGCGTGAAGCTCGACGAGGCTTGGCGCGCCTTGGGCCCCGTGGCCCTCCAAGGCAACCTCGACCCCGCCGCTCTATTCGCGCCCTTGCGCGAGCTGAAAAAACGCGCCGAGGACGTCCTTCATCGCGCCGCCGGGCGACCGGGCCACATCTTCAACCTGGGCCACGGCATCGCGCCGGACACGCCGTATGAGAACGTGAAAGCGCTGGTCGAGATCGCGCATCAATGGAATCCCCGGTAACCTCGCGGGATTTTCCACATGTCGTCTTTGTAAGCTTCGAAAAGACAACCCTGCCTTTGAAAAGGCCCTGACCTTGAATTCCTCCAACCGCGGCGTGTTCCTGGTGGGTTACGGCGGCCCCGAAAAACCCGCCGACGTTCTTCCATTCCTGCGGGACGTCACAAGCGCCCGGAACATCCCCGAGGAACGCGTGGCCGAGGTGGCCCAGCAATACAAGGCCATCGGCGACGCCTCCCCCTACAACCGCCTGACGGCGGGACAAGCCGAGGCGCTCTCGATCCTCCTCGCGGCCCGCGGCCTTCCCTTGCCCGTCAAGGCGGGCACCCTGCACAGTTCTCCCCGGATCGCGGAAACCCTGGGGGAATTCCTGCGCGAGGGCCGAAACGATCTTTCCGTCATCATCCTGGCGCCTCACCGTTCGATGAGTTCCTATGACCGGTACCTGATGGCGCTCGACCAGGCCGTTTCCGCCTGCCGGGCCCAAGACCTGGGCGAACCGAAACTGCGTTTAGCTTCCCCCTGGCACGCGCGACCGGGATTTCTCCGGGCCTGGGCCGACCGGGTCTTGGACGCCATCGACTCTCTCTCGTCCCCCGAAACGGGCCCCACGGATCTCATCTTCACCGCGCACAGTATCCCCATCGCCATGGCCCAGGCCTCCCCCTATCTCCAACAACTGCGCGAGACCGCGGAGGGTGTTTGCAAGCTCCTCCGTTTTCCCACCCACCACTTGGCCTTCCAAAGCCGCAGTGGTCGGCCCGAGGACCCCTGGTTGGAACCCGACGTGGGGGATCTTCTGGAGGAGCGCGCCCGCCTGGGAATACGGAACGCGGTGGTGGCCCCCATCGGCTTCCTGGTGGACCACGCCGAGGTTCTTTACGACCTCGACATCCTGGCGAGAAAACGCGCCGAAGATGCCGGGATCCGGATGACCCGCGCCCTCACCGTGGGGGATCATCCTTCCTTCATCGCGCTCCTGTCTTCGCTGGTGGAGGAAGCCTACGGTTTTCCCTTCCCGGAGGAAACGGCGTGAGCCCCGCGAAACGCCGCGTCGTGATCGTGGGAACCGGCGTGAGCGGCCTGGCCTGCGCGAACCGCTTGATGGAGCTTTCCGGCGATCGCGGCCTCGATCTGCGGTTGTTGGAGGAATCCCGAACGCCCGGCGGGGTTCTGGAGACCTTCCGCG
>CAZSKE010000182.1:0-5462 GCA_964607325.1 uncultured bacterium
GAAGAAACTGAAGGTCAACACCAACGAGATCAACCAGGAACTCCAGGTCAACCTCGACGGAAAGATCGGCGAGAACGTCGACGTGCACGTGGACTTTTCGGACGTGAACCGCACCGGAGGCCTGGACAACAGCAAGCAGGAAATATCCATCGTGTACCATGGCGATCCGGACAGCGTGGTCCAGGAAGTGGCGTTCGGGGACCTGATGCTGTCGATTCCCAACACCGAGTTCGCCGGCTTCAGCAAACAGCTTTTCGGGTTGCAGGGCAAGCTCAAGGTGGACCGGTTGAAGTTGACCACCTTGTTCGCCCAGACCAAGGGTCTCACCGAGACCAAGACCTTCCGCGGATCCTATCTGCAGAACGACCGGGTGGTCCAGGACGTGGAGTACTACCGCAACAAGTACTACCTCCTCACCAAGGAAAACGCCCCCCTGCCCGACGGCACCAACGGGGCCTTGCCCCAGGTCGGGGCCGAGCAGATCTGGGTGGACGACGGCAACCCCTACAACAACACCGGGTCGAACTTCATCGGATCCTTCGAGCGGATCCTTCCCGGCTTGGATTACACCCTGGATTATTCCACGGGCGTCATCAGCTTCATCCGGGGCGGGGGACCGCAGACCTCCTGGCGCGTGGTGGTGGGGTACGTTCGGCGCGACGGCGGACGGGTGGGCCTGGACGCCTCGAACAACATCGACCTATCCGCGGGAATGACGGTGCCGGCCAACGGCGTGATGAGCGATTCGGCCCACATGATGAAGGACAACGTCGACCCCAGCGCGGTCAGCCCCCTGTATCTTCCCAATATCTACAGCCTGGGCACCGAGAAGATCATCCCGCCGGAGCAGGATTCCGAGTTCGTCTTTGAGATCGTCAACCAGGGCGACAGCGTGGTGGCGCAATCGGGTTTGGGCTTGTCCGGCGACGGCCGAAGGTGGAAGACCCGGGTGGACCTGGATCTCAACCTGTTGACCGTCGTGGATTCGGAGAACCCCCAGTATCCTGAGCGCCCGTTCATGGGCGCGTCCGTCCAGGGGGGCACCGCCTTGAACGAGCCCTACAGCCCTTCCGCGCCCGCCAGCAAGTACCGGATGAGGATCCGCTACAAGACGCGCGTGGACTACTTCCGCCTCGACCGCTTCAACATCATCCGGGGCAGTGAGTCGGTGTTCGTGGACGGGCGGCGCATGCGACGGGACACGGATTACGCCTTTGATTACGCCTCGGGCTACCTGGAATTCCCGGATCGGACCCTCTTGAGGCCCGACAGCGAGATCGTGGTGACGTACGAGTACGCCCCTTTCGGCTCCTCGGGACAGTCCAACATCTTCGGCGCCCGGGCCGAGTACAACCTCACCGACCACTTTTTCCTGGGATCCACCTTTTTATACAACGGGACCCAAAGCCCCCAGGACACCCCGCAATTGGGTAGCGCCCCCAACTCGATCAAGCTGTTGGACGCGGACGCCAAGTACGACTTGACCCGCGAGATGATCCGGTCCGCCACCTCCTTGATCCCGGGGCTGGGCAAGACCACCCTGCCCATCGACGTCAAGTTCTCCGCCGAGATCGCCAAGAGCTCCTTCAACCCCGACAACTTCGACGCGGAAGGCGAGCGCGGCGTGGCGTTGGTCGACAACATGGAAGGCGTCGATGACGCCATCTCCGCGACCACCCAGGTGCAGGGGTGGATCGTGTCCTCGGCGCCCCAGCCGCTTTTCGCGTTCCCGGCCTACGTGCCGGTGGTGCCCGTGGCGGGGGCGATCGGGAACAATCGTATCCGTTTTGTGGACGGCGCCGACGCGCTCGGGATGCAGTCGGAAAGCGGCCACACGTTCGCCGCCACGAACGACGTCACGACCCAAGTGAGCGTCCTGCGTGTGCCTTACAGCCATTTGAACAACCAGCGATGGGGCGGCGTGCGCACCCGGATCTCCTCCACCGGGGTGGACGCGACCGGCGTCAAATTCATGGAGGCGTGGATCTACAACGACGGGAAGGAAAAGTGGATCGGCGTGGATTTCGGCGTGATGAACGAGAACAGCGACGGTTTGGGGACCAACGCCCCGATTCTCCCCGGACGCGACGCCCAAGGCGTGACCACGATCTACACAGGCATCGACGAGGAATTCAACCCCACCAACGGGGGCGAGGTCGATTGCGGCTTGAGAACGCACTACTTCGACTGGTTGTTCCAACCCTCCACCTACAACGCGGCCATCCCGGGCACCGTGCCGGACTACAACGAGGGAAGGGGCAACGGGGTTTTCGACACGAAGGACTTGAACGGGAACGGCAACCTGAACAGCTCCGAGGCTTATTTCTCGTACGTCTTCAAGGCGAATTGGGGGACCGGGTGGCGCCTGGTCAAGATCCCGATCAACCTCGCGGCCACCGACGGCGTCTCGATCACCCCGGACGGCATCCAGTACATCTTCCACAACCAGGGCATCAATCCGCTCACCCCGATCGTGAGCACCGCGCGATTCTGGATGACGGGCGCCTCGGCGGCCGAGATCAACGGCTTCGTCCTGCTGGAAAGCCTTCGGCTCACCAAGAACCGGTGGGAAGCGGCCGTGGACCCGGAGGCCGCGGCGTTGGGCGCGGCTCCGGATCCGTCGAAATTCGACGTGTCCTCCATCAGCCAGGATCGTGACGCGTCGTACACCTACAACAAGCGGTTCATCATGGTGCAATCGGGCCAGAACGAGGACACCCTGTACAAGACCGAGAAAGCGCTGGTCCTGACCTACAACCTCTCGGACAACGACTATTTCCCGCAGGGGGATCCCTCGGGGCGTCCCGTGTATTTCGCGACGCGCCGGTACTCCCAACCTCTCGACTTCACGGATTTCACGGACCTGAAACTGGACGTCAACGTGCGGTCCGGGGCCGTCTTGCCGGGCGAGGTGCTTTTCGTGAGGCTCGAGAACGATTATCAGAACTATTACCAGTACAACATTCCCTTGACCCCGGCCCAGGGCAACACCTGGGACCAGCCGGTGGGCGCGCGCCTCGACGGGAGCGACCACAACCGCGTCAAAGTGGGGCGGCCTTTCCTCAACCGGGTCAACCAGATCTCGATCGGCGTCCTCTCGCCCAACCCGGGCGTGAACCAAGTGAGGGTGATCTGGCTCAACAACCTTCGGGGGTCCGGGGCCGCGAAGCGCGAGGGGCTCGCGCGCCGTTTCAACACCTCGACCACCTTGGGGAAGAACTTCGCGACCATTTCCACGCGCTTCCGGGAAGTGGAAGGCGGGTTCACGCAACTCGACCAGACCGGCACGCGGTTCCAATTGGCCCGGCAAACCGGGGTCGACTTCACGTCGAACTCGATCAAGGTGCTCAAGGAGACGGTCTCGATCCAGGCGTCCCTCAACAACGATCAGCGGTTGACCGAGGACCGGCTTCGGGACAATCCCTTCTACTACGACCTTCCCGAGATCCGGCGCCGCACCGAGACCGGAAGCCTGTCCTACTCCAAGACCCTCCCCAAGGGGGCGGGACGGCTCACCAGCCTGAGGTTGTCCGGAAGCGACACCCTCGAGAACAACCGGTACCAATCGGGTTATCTGCAACAATCCAACGTGCAGGGAAACAGCGAAAGAGGCACCTCCACCTGGTCCTTGGGCACGATTTACGACATGCCGCGAAAACTGTGGAAGATCCCCTTGGGGGTCAACCAATGGACCCAGAACTACAGTTTCACCAACGATACCCAGCGTTTCGAGAACCCGTCGTACGCCGACTTCGAGCGTCATACGCGGGTCCAGAGCTACAACTGGACCAACACCACGGAACTGTTCAAACGCCTGGTGTTCAACCCGGGGTATCAATGGTCCTTCACGGAAGCCAAGGGCAACACGACCTTCGCGGGCCAGGCGGGGCGCGTGGAGCAGTATGTGCCATTCGAGAAGCGCATCTCCCCGAAGATGGGGGTGGCGTTCCGGGGTTTGAGGGGTTTGACGCCCTCGATGGACTACACCGGAAGCGTGCGCCACGATTACGGCTCGACCTCGGGGATGCGCTTCAATAACACCAACAACCTCAACTACACGGTGGCTTTCAACCCGGGCGCTTGGGTGGGCTTGGCCCGCAAGATCAACCTGAATTTCGACGGCGGCCGGACGGAATCGGCCACGTCCACCATCCTGGAATTCAACCGGAAACGCCCGATCACCTTCGCCGAAAAATGGGGGCTCCACCCGCCGATGGGTATCTCCTACAACAGCAACCGGACCGTGACGCATCGCGCCAACGGCGGGTTCCAGGTTCTCGACCGGGTGAGCGTCCGGCCCACGGGTTCCTGGAGCAACGATTTGAGCGTGCTGGCCGAGGGGTTGAATCCCACGCAACGGGAAACCCGGAGTCTCGGCCTCTCGACGGCCTGGACGAAGAAGCTGTTCCGGGTGCCGTACGTCCGGTTCGGGGTGAACTCGGCGGAATTCCAGTTTTCGAGGAACGACGCGGCGCAATACGACGCCTCTTGGCCTCCCCAACTCGACTCCGAAAGCTCGTCCCGAGTTTACGCCCTGGTGTTCCCCTATGACATCAACCGGAAGGCGCAGGGGAACCTCCGCCTTTCACAGACGAAAGGGGAAATGAACCAGCGCGGCATCGAGAGCACCGACAACAACTATTCGGCCCAACTGGAATACAACCAGAAATTCCTGCAGAATAAGGTTCTGCGGATACCGGGACTGAACCTGAAACTCAAGTTCCACCAGGCCATGGAGCTTCGCCTGATCCTTCTGACGGAACTGCTGCGAAAAGACTCCGACGCCCTGACGGTGCGCCAATCGAGCAAACGAAACCGCGGGACCGTCGAGATGAACTACAATGCCCTCAAGAACATCCGATCGGGCTTGAGTTTCTCGATGGAACGATACCGTCATGACGACCCGAACCAAAGCTACAATCTTTGGCAGGGGTCGCTTTCCGTCGAGGCGAGGTTCTAATTGGCGCGCGCGAACAAAAAAACCGGAGCGGTCCTGGCGGCGGCTTTTCTCGCCGCTTCGAGACTCGCGTGTCTCCTGTGCGTCCCGGCCCTCGCGGCGGTTCCGGCCCTCGCGGCGACCGCGCCGACCCCCTTCGTGGGAGAGGAGCTCGACGGCCAGGTCTTTCTTTATTGGACGCCGGTTCCGGCCGCCACGGCTTACGAAGTCCGGCGATTCCCGGCGACGCCCCCGCCCACCCCCACGATCACGCCGACCCCGACCGGCGTTTGGGTTCCCGCTCCCACCGCCACCCACACGTACACGACGACGTCCTTGCCGACGGTGGCGGCGGTCCCTCCCCTCGGGATCCTGGATACCCTGGTGACCAACGGGCGCGCTTATCGGTATGAGGTTTGCAGTGTGGAATCCGGCACCCCGGGCCCCTCCGCGCCGATCGTGGCCGTGCCCTACGCGGTTCCCAAGGCGGTGGACGCCGTCACGGTGCGCACCGATTATTCAGGGG
>CAZSKE010000183.1:0-5389 GCA_964607325.1 uncultured bacterium
GCCAATCCCGAGGAGTTCGTCGCGGGAAACAGGTCGGATCGGATCTTCAGATTCTTCGCGGTGGCCCATTCCAGCAACTCGGAACGGTCGAATCGATAGGTCTCGCCCGTTTCCCAGGCCGGAAGTCCTCCCGCCTCGACCCATCGGTAGACTTCCCGCTCGGGAACCGAGAAAATTTTGGCGACATCACGCACGGTTAATACCAAGGGTTTACTGTTCCTCTCGAAAGTTCGGCCCCACGGGCCGGAACTTTCAGAAAACCAGCCTTGATCTTGAATCAGAAGGATGATCGGGGCAAGGCAGGCTCAATAGATGCGCGATTATAGGCTCAATTATTCCCACGGGCGCGCAGAAATATAAAATTCAGTCCCTGAAAGTGGACAACAATATATTTGTCGGAAATTTTTCGCGTGAAGGCTATCCGGCGCCGAACTGCGCCTTCACGGCCAGGATTTTATCCAGATTTCCCAAGAAGGCTTGGGTGACCTTGGGGTCGAAATGGCTTCCCGCGCCTTGTTTGATGATGTCGAGGGATTGTTCCACCGAAAAAGCCGGCTTGTAGCATCGCTTGGTGGTGAGGGCGTCAAACACATCCGCCATGGCGACGATGCGGCCGGACAAGGGGATGGCTTCCCCCGCGAGACCCCGGGGATACCCCGTTCCGTCCCACTTTTCGTGGTGCGTGAAGGCGATCTTTTCGGACACCTGGAGCAATTCCGCCTTGGCGTTCTCCAGGATTTTAGCCCCGAAGATCGTGTGTTTTTGTATCTCCTTGAACTCGTCGGGGGTGAGTTTCGCGGGTTTGGTGAGGATGGCGTCAGGCACGCCCAGTTTCCCGATGTCGTGCATGGGAGACGCGTAACGAATGCTTTCCACGTCCGCGGTCGATAAGCCCAACCCCTCCGCGATGATGGCGCTATAACGACTCATGCGGTTGATGTGGGCCGCCGTGTCGTCGTCTTTGTACTCGGCGGCCACCGAGAGTCGGAAAATCGTGTCGAGGTAGGACTCCTTGAGTTCCAGGGTGAGTTGCGTGTTCCGGATGGAGATGGCGGCTTGGCTGGCGAGGGATAAGAGAAGGGTTTCGAACCGCTTGTCAAAAAGCGCGATGGCCTTTCCTTTGTGGGCGTTGATGAGTTGAAGAACGCCCACCACGTTGTCCGAGGAATCCTTCATGGGCAAGACCAGGATGGACCGGGTTCGGTAGTTGTTCTTTTCGTCGAAAGAGCGATTGAACTGATACTCGCGGGTCTTGGGGATCTTGTAGGCGTCCGGGATATTGAGAACCTTTCCGGTCACGCCCACAAAGCCCGATAGGGAACTCTTATTCAGCGAAACGTAAAAACCCTTGAACGCCGGTTTGGATTCGTCCAGCCCCGCTTTTTTGGCCATGGCTTTCTGGCGTTTTTCGAGAACGTCGTTCTGACTGACGGCGAAGCGGAGTTGTTCCCCTTCCCGCACGTAAAGACTTCCACCCTCGGCCTTGGTGAATTGACGGCTTTCGGTAAGGATGAGAGTCAGAAGCTGGTTGAGATCGTGTTCCCGCGACAAGGCGATGCCGATGCGGTTGAGAGTCAGCATCTGCTCTTGTAAGGCGTTGAGGGAACACTTGGCGGGCATGGGGCTCGTTTCCTCGACAGGCGGTTCACCGTCAAGATACCCCGACGGCGATGCGCCTTCAAGGTAGCGCGATCAAAAAAAGTCGTTTATCTTGCGCGGTCCCCGTTGGCCACCCGGAGGGTTCGGGGTTTTTCAGCCCCCCACCGGCGGCGTAGCGTCCCCGGGACCGGCACGGGTCGGAAATCTTTATTCACGAAAACCATCACCTGATGACCGTCCGCCACCAAGCGCTTGCGCCCTTTCACGCGGAAATCGTACGCCAATGTCACCGAGGTCCTGCCGACCCGTTCTATCCATCCCCGGGCCACCAAGATGTCCTCGAAACGCGCCGGAGATCGGAAATTGACTTCCGCTCTCGCCAGGACGGTCCAGAGTTTGAGTTTTTGGACGTTCTTAAAGGTGAAGCCCGTTTTTTTTGATAAAGCGAATCGAACCCTTTCGAGGAAACGAAGAAACTCGGTGTTATTGACGATGCCCACATAATCGGTCTCAAAGGACAAGATCGGTATCTCAACCGAAACGACTGTCTGTTTGGGTTTGTGACCTGTCGGAAGCGGCGGTTTCAAGAGGATCCTTTGTGAATCCCGCGCGGCAAGCCGCGCGGTATTCCTCGGGTTAACCCAGCGATCGGTGGTATTCCTGCAGGGACTTGACCGCCGATTTTCCGCGTTTGGTCTCCCAAATGCCTTGAACCGCGGCCACGGCCGCCGACGCCGTGGTGATATAGGGGATTTTGGCCTTGATGGCGCCTTTTCGGATGTAGGAGTCGTCGGTGTGGCTCATTTTTCCGGCGGGCGTGTTGACGATCAAGTGAATTTCGCCGTTGGCCACCGCGTCGGTGACGTTGGGCCGCCCTTCGTGAAGTTTCAGGATGGGTTCGGAGACGACCCCGTTCTTCTTCAGGAATTCGTGGGTCCCTTTGGTCGCGAGGACGCGAAAACCACATTCGACGAATTTACGCGCCGCGGGAAGGGCTGTTTTTTTCTCCGCGTCCGAGATGGAGAAGAAAACAGCACCGGAGAGCGGCAGGGAGGGCGATACCGCCTCTTCCGCCTTGAAATACGCCAGGCCGAATGTCGGGGCCAGCCCCATCACTTCTCCGGTGGATCGCATTTCCGGGCCCAAGACCGGGTCCACCTCCGGGAACATGTTGAACGGCAGGACGGCTTCCTTGACACCGAAATAGGTCACCTTTCTCTTGGTGAGGCCCAGTTCCTTCAGCTTTTTTCCGAGCATCAATTGCGTGGCCGCCCGAGCCATTGAAAGCCCGCACACCTTCGAGACGATCGGCACGGTTCGGGACGCTCGCGGATTGGCCTCCAGCACGTAAACCTTGCCGTTGGCGACGGCGAACTGCACGTTCATGACCCCGCAGACCTTCAGGTCCCGCCCGATCCGCGCCGTGTATTCCTCGATGGTGGTCACAAACTGGGGGGACAAGGTGACCGGCGGGATGACGCAAGCCGAATCCCCCGAATGGATCCCGGCCCATTCGATGTGTTCCATGACCGCGGGAACGAACGCGTCCGTTCCATCCGCGAGAGCGTCCGCCTCGGCTTCCACGGCTTCCTGAAGGAATTGATCGATGAGGATGGGCCTTTCCGGAGACAGGTCGATGGCTTTCCCGACGTATTCCCGCAACATGTCGTCGTCGTGAACCACTTCCATGCCCCGCCCCCCCAACACGAAAGAGGGTCGAACCATGAGGGGATATCCAATTTTGCCGGCGATGGCCAACGCCTCCTCAAGATTGGAGGCCATGCCGGATTCCGGCATGGGGATTCCCATCTCGTCCATTCTTTTCCGGAAGCGATCGCGATCCTCCGCCAAATCGATGGTGTCGGGCGTCGTCCCAAGAATCCTCACCCCGGCCGCTTCCAACTGGCGCGAAAGATTTAGCGGTGTTTGTCCGCCGAATTGAACAATGGCGCCCTCCGGCTTTTCCTTTCGATAGATGGAAAGGATGTCCTCGGCGGTCAAGGGCTCGAAATACAATTTATCGGAGGTGTCATAGTCGGTGGACACGGTTTCGGGGTTGCAGTTCACCATGAGTGTTTCGTACCCCGCGTCGCGCAGGGCGAACGCCGCGTGCACACAGCAATAATCGAACTCGATCCCCTGGCCGATGCGATTGGGCCCCCCGCCCAAGACCATGATCTTTTTGCGGCTCGAAACCGTGACTCGATCGGGGCCGTTGTAGGTGGAGTAGTAATAAGCGGCGTTGTCGACGCCAGAGACCGGCACGGCGTCCCAGGCTTCGTTCAGGCCGATTTCCTCGCGCTTTTGACGCACCAAGCCCTCGTCAACACCGAGGATCTTGGCCAAGTACGCGTCCGCGAATCCGTCCTTTTTCGCCCTCCGAAGCAGGTCGTCAGGCGGGAGACCGCCCTTGTGCCTCAAGACCTGTTCCTCCAATTCCACCAGTTCCTTCATCTGTTGGATGAACCAAACCTTGATGTGCGTAAGCCGGTGGAGTTCCTGGATGTCGGCGCCCTTCCTCAAAGCCTCGTAAAGAATGAACTGGCGCTCGCTGGAAGGCTCCTTCAAAAGCGACAACAGCTCCTGGAGCGGCAGGGAATGGAAATTCTTGGCGAATCCCAGGCCGTGGCGCCCGATTTCCAGCGATCGGATGGCTTTCTGTAAGGCTTCCTTATAGTGCTTGCCGATGGACATCACCTCGCCCACGGCCTTCATCTGGGTGCCGAGTTGATCCTTGGAGCCCTTGAACTTCTCGAAGGGCCACCTCGCGAATTTGACCACCACGTAATCCCCCGACGGCTTGTACTTATCCAGGGTTCCATCGCGCCAATAGGGGATCTCGGTGAGATCCAATCCGGCGGCGAGCTTGGCCGACACGAACGCGATGGGGAAACCCGTGGCTTTGGAGGCCAGGGCCGAGGAGCGCGAGGTCCGGGGATTAATCTCAATGACCACCACGCGGTCGGTTTTGGGGTCGTGCGCGAATTGCACGTTGGTGCCGCCCACCACGCCGATGGCTTCCACGATGCGGTAGGAGTATTCCTGGAGTCTGTTCTGCAATTCAGGGGAAATCGTGAGCATCGGCGCCACGCAATAGGAATCCCCGGTGTGCACGCCCATGGCGTCCACGTTCTCGATGAAACACACGGTGATCTTCCGGCCGTCCTTGTCCCGCACCACCTCGAGCTCCAGCTCCTCCCATCCCCAAACGGATTCCTCGATCAGGACCTGGCTCACCATGCTGGCCGAGAGACCGCGACTCGCCACCGTCAGAAGCTCTTCCCGGTTCCAGACATGCCCTCCGCCCGTGCCTCCCATCGTGTAGGCGGGCCGCACGACGACCGGATATCCCATCTGGGCGGCCACTTTTTCGGCTTCCTCGATCGTGTAACAAATCGAGCTTTTCGGCACCTCGATGCCGAGTTCCCGCATGGTGTTCTTGAACGCCTGCCGGTCCTCCCCTTTCTCGATGGCGTCGGCTTCGACCCCGATGATGCGCACCCCGTATTTCGCCAGAATCCCGGCCTTCGCGAGCGCCGAGGAAAGGTTGAGGGCGGTTTGGCCGCCCAGATTCGGAAGAAGCGCGTCCGGTCTTTCCTTGGCGATGATTTCCTCGAGCGTGGCCACATTCAATGGCTCGATGTAAGTGATGTCCGCCGTGCCGGGATCGGTCATGATGGTGGCGGGGTTGGAGTTGACCAGAACGATTTGGTACCCGAGGGCGCGGAGGGCCTTGCAGGCCTGGGTTCCGGAATAATCGAACTCACAGGCCTGCCCGATGACGATCGGT
>CAZSKE010000184.1:0-2247 GCA_964607325.1 uncultured bacterium
GGAACAATTCACCGAATCTCTCAGGGCGTCCTGGGGTCGAAACCTGAAATCCGTGGTTTTGTTCGGCTCGGTGGCCACCGGCGATGAGGCGGGGGCCTTTTCCGACACGAATCTATTGGTGACGGCCCAGCGTCTCGGCGCCGGGGAATTACGATCCGCCGTCCCCGTGATCGGCCAGTGGATACGGGCGGGGAATCCGCCCCCGGTTCTCATGACTGACCAGGAAATCCGGCGATCGGCCGACGTGTTTCCCATCGAGTACGCCGATATCGCGGACGCGCGCCGCGTTTTGGAGGGTCCCGATCCGTTCAAGTCGTTGAGATTGTCCCGTAAAAACCTGCGAGTGGAATTGGAGCGAGAGTTTCGAGGAAATCTGATGCGCCTCCGGGCGAGGATTCTGGTGGCCGGGAACGACCCGCGAAAGGTCGGGCGCTTGATGCTGGAATCGGTGTCCACCTTCATGGTGCTTCTCAGGGCCGCCTTGCGCCTTTTCGGCAAGAAACCGCCCTTGAAAAAGATGGATTCGCTTGCGATGCTGAGGAAACGGATGGTTTTCGACGACCAGGTGTTTCGCTTGTTGGATGAAGCGCGGCGCGCGGGCAAGAAAACCGAGGAAGTGGCGCCGCATCTGGGCCGATATTTGACGGCCCTGGAAGAAATGATGCGACGCATCGACCGATGAGGCGTTGGACCGGACCGACAAACCCCGCGTGAGCGGACAACCGACAAGGAGAAAAGAAATGAAGAAGTGGATCGCGTTGGCGGGATTTCTGGCTGTGGGATTGTTCCTCGCGGCGGTGGGATTCGCGTGGGGGATGGGGGTCTACAACCGTCTCGTCACCACCCAGGAGAGCGTGAGCGCGGCTTGGGGCCAAGTGGAAGTGGTCCTGCAACGCCGTTACGACCTCATCCCGAACCTGGTGGAGACCGTGAAGGGCTACGCCAAGCACGAGCAGGAAACCTTCCAAAACATCACCAAGTACCGGAGCCAATGGGGCAACGCCAAGAATCCCGACGAGAAAATGGCCGCGTCCCAAGGTTTGGAAGGCTCCCTCGCCAGGCTTCTGGTGGTGTTGGAGAACTATCCCCAGCTCAAGGCCAACGAGAACTTCCTGAAACTGCAGGATGAACTGGCCGGGACGGAAAACAGGATCGCGGTGGAACGGCAGAGGTACAACCAGGCCGTATTGGAATACAACCTGACGTGCAAACGCGTGCCGGGGAATATCGTGGCCAAGTTGTTCGGGTTCGAGAAGAAAAACTCGTATGTGGTCGCCCCGGAAAAGGCCCAGGAGGCCCCGAAGGTCGCGTTTTAAACGGCGGAGGTTTTCATTCGCCGCTGTCGCGGAACCTTTCCGTGGTCGAGGGCGGTTTCCGGCGGTTTTTCTCGTGCGTCACGGAGAGTTTTCGGTGCTCGGGAGGCGCCGTGCCGGCGCGTCCCCATAGCTCCTTCGGGGGGTTGAAGTAACCGAAACGCACGGCGGGAAAACGGGCGTGGACCGTTTCCATCAGGCGGTCCACCCCCAAACCGGGTTTCCCGGGCCGCCCGACGACTTCCAGGTACCGGTCCGGGTCCATATTGAGGTTCCGGAGTTGAAGGAAGTTCGGGCGGGTGTCCCGCAGGAAATCCAGCAAGGCCAGTATTTCCTCCTCCTGGTCCGAGACGCCGGGGAAGACGAAGTAATTCAGCGAAACGAAGACGTTGAGCCCCCGCGCGATCCGGACGCTTTCCCGAACCTCCTCGAACCCAAAGCCCTTCGGCCGGTGGTAAGCCTCGTACAGGGCGGGCCGAGCGCTGTTGAGCGACACCCGCATCGAATCAAGTCCGGCCCCGCACAGTTCCCGCACCGCTTCGGGCCGGCTCGCGTTGGTGTTCAAGTTGAGGGTGCCGCGGGAGGTGCGCGAGCGGATGAGGGTGAGGGTTTCCGCGAGCAGTTGGGCTTGCGTGAGGGGCTCGCCCTCGCATCCCTGGCCGAAGGACGCCACGGCCCGCTCGGCTTTTTCCAAGTGCGGCACGATGAGGGCGGCGATCTCCTCGGCGGTGGGGGCTTTTTTCAGGCGGTTCATGGGTGAGGGCGGGACGCCGGGGGGTTGCAGGGACAGGCACCCCACGCACCGCGAATTGCAGGTCAGGGAAGTGGGCATGGGCGCTTCCCAACGGCGGTGGAAGTAATTGCGGGCCGCGGGACAGCCATCCTCGAAAGCGCATTTCCGCATCTGGGCCAGGGCCTGGTTTTTTCCGTGAGA
>CAZSKE010000184.1:2257-5380 GCA_964607325.1 uncultured bacterium
CCTCGTCTTCCGCCAGATTTTTCCGCATCAGGACCGGATCGATCCATTCGCAATCCTGACGGATGTCGGGGTCCACCCGGAAGGCCGGCACGTAATATTTCCCTTCCAAGAAACCCACGGGCGCGTAGGCGTTGAGAGGAACGGCTTCCGCCTCAGGCCGGGACCGGAAGGCCGCGTGCGCGCGCAGGGTGTAGGCCGGGGCCACGAAAGCCGTGACGGCGTGCAAATCGTCCAGCTCGACGAACGCTTCGGTCTGCTCGTCGAACCCGACGGGGGAACGCCCGGGCATGAAGAAGAGATCGGAGCCGGGGGGCAGGGGGATGAGGTCTTCCCAGGAAAGACGGATCGGGTGCCCGGCCGACATTCCCGCGAGGGCCAGACCGGGGGCGTCGAATATCCGGCCCTTTTTATCGGCGTAGAGAAGCCTGGGGAGTTTACGGGACACCGGATCGTCTTTTCGCGGCCATCACGCCTTCTTGGCCGAAGGTTTTGTCAGGCGCTCTTCGCAGACCGCATCATAGGCCACTCGGGGTTGAATTCAAAGAATACGCGGGGATTCCACCGCCTTTTAAAATGATATGCTTTCTCACATCATGAACCGCTTGATCGCCCACCTCGACATGAACTCTTTTTTCGTTTCCTGCGAACGCTTGGCCGACCCGTCGCTGGTAGGCAAAATCGTGGTCGTGGGGGGGTTGAAGGGTCAGCGGGGGGTGGTTTCCTCCGCGTCCTATGAAGCGAGAGCCTTCGGCGTCCATTCGGGCATGCCGCTGACCGCCGCGGGGAAACAGTGCCCCCAGGCGGTCTTCCTGCCGGGACAGTTCAAGCTGTATTCCAAGTATTCCCGCAAGGTCTACGCGCTTCTTCGACGGCTCGCGCCCGTGGTGGAGTACGCCTCCATTGACGAGTTTTTCCTCGACCTGACGGGTTGTGAAAAGCTTTACGGCGGGGACGTCAAGGCCATGGCGGATAAAATCCGACGGGCGGTTTTGGACCGGACCCTTCTCCAATGCACCGTGGCCGTGGCCTCCAACAAGTACGTGGCGAAGATCGCGGGAAAAACCGTGAAGCCCGACTCGCCCCCCTTGGCGGGTTTCGCTCCGGGAACCATCGTGGTGGAACCGGGACGGGAAGAGGCCTTCCTGGCGCCGCTGTCCATCAAGCGCTTGCATGGAGCGGGTGAAAAGACCTTGCCGCGTTTGGAGGCTCTCGGGGTCCGGACGATCGGGGATCTTCGGCGTTTCACTTCCGCGCAGTTGACGCGCGCGTTCGGCAAGGCGGGGGCCGAATGGCTCCACGACGCCTGCAGGGGTGTGGACGAATCCGAAGTGGTGGAATCCCAGGAAGCCAAAAGCGTGGGCAACGAAACCACGTTCGACCGGGACGTGGACGATCCCGCCGAGATCGCGCGCACCCTTTCCTGGCTCTCCGAAAAAGCTTGTTACCGTCTTCGCCGCATCCATAAAAAAGCCCGGACCGTCACCTTGAAACTGCGCTATGAGAATTTCGAGACCCTGACCCGAGCGCGGGCCATCGCCCCCACGAATGACGACGGGGTGATTGTCCGCTTGGTGCGGGAACTCTTCAAGGAAAACCACTCCAAAAATCGAAAGGTGCGTTTGCTGGGCGTGACCCTCTCGAAGTTCGAGGAGGGGGAGACGGACAGCGGCTGGCTTTTCGACGAGATGGATTCCTCCCGCAAGGAGGCTTTGTTGAAGGCCGCTGACACGGTCAAGCGCAGGTACGGGTTCCATAAAATCGAGAAAGCGTCCTCGCTCAAGGCGAAGGGGCCGCGCCCCGGCGGGGGACCGTCGTCCTTCGAAAAACCCAAAACAATAGTGAAGAAAAACGAAAGACTTTTGAACCACAGAGAACAATAAGAACACAGAGGGATTCGAGGGTTCAAGATACAATCAAAAAAGACTTACTCCGTGATCTCCGTGGTTCAAGATGCGGTGGTCGCAAATTCCTGGGAGGGAACGATGACAGACGCGAATCAATCCAAACCGATCCAACAGGTCGCGCTCTGGGAACTGGCCGCGGCCCTGTGTCTTGGGTGGATTCTCCGGGAAGCTCCCGCGAGCGATCCCTGGGCGGTTCGGTTTGTCACCAACGCGTGTTTTTTCCTCCTCGCTTACCCGCTTTTCATGTTTCTTCGCCACGGGGAGGCTCTGGGACTGGTCCGGTTTCTGCTCATCCCTCTCGGGTTTCTTCTCAGGATCGGGTTGGTCGTGTCCGCCTACTTTTGTCAAAAATATCCTTCAGCTCATTATAAACTTCCTCTTTTGGTCTTTTCAGGGAATCGAGACCCTGAACCTCATGTTCAAGCGTCCCCTCGTCCTGGGATTGCTTTTCGCGCTTTTGTACGGCGCTTGGATCGGGCGCTTGTGGGGCACGGCCGGCAAACCCCTGGGGAGCGGCGACGCGTTCCGGTTGACACTCACGACGTTTTTCGCCGGAGGGATCGGTTTCGTCCTCGGAAAAGGGATGGAACGGATTCTGGGGGGGAGTTTTCCCGACCCAGCCCAACGTTTATGGATCACGGCTGTTTTGACCCTTTTTTTCGCGATCCTTGGCGCCTGGATCGCGAAAACCGACGCGAAAAGCCAAGGAAAAGAAGCGTCCTGATAACACATTTGTCGGCGACTCCGCGGTAATGGGCGCGACAACAGGGACCCCTCTTTGATTTTCATCGGGGAACAGTGATAGCTTTTTGAGCGTCAAAAGAAACATTGGCTCTTGAACCTGAGGAGGGAACCGATGAAACGGGGATGGATAGTCGCGATGGCCGCGGTTTTGGTGATGACGCTTGGAGTGGCCTTGTCCGCTCAAGCCAAGGGCAAGTCCTGCCCCATGAAGGACAAAAAGGGAAAGCAAGCTTGTTGCATGGGCATGGACCTGAAGTCCTGCGCGTTCACCGATAAGAAAGAGGGCAAGGACGACAAGCCTTGTTGGGTGTGCCCGGACCGCTGTTTCGTCGGTAAGGGCAAAGGAAAATGCCCGGAGCAGTGCACTGGAAGATGCGCCTATCCGATGGCTGGTTGACGACTGTGTCAAATTTGTAGAGCGTGAAATCAGGCGCGGCAGCAAATATTACGCCATTATCATGGATCCACCTTCATA
>CAZSKE010000185.1:0-5379 GCA_964607325.1 uncultured bacterium
GTATCGTTGGTGTCCTTTTTAAAGGCCCAGCCAAGAAAAGCGATCTTCTTTCCGCGCGCCTCGAGAACCCTCGGGGCATTCGGCCGGGATTCCCCGCCCCAAGTGCCCACCCAGGCCAGGCCCTCTTCCTCCAGGCTCCGGAGGGTCGATTCAAGGCCTTTCACGCCGTAATCCAGGATGTGGTTGTTGCCCAAAGCCAGCAAGTCGAAACCCGCGATCTTCAGGCGAGCGGCTGAATCCTTCGGCGCGGGAAGGTAGATTTTATCGAAAGGTTTCCAGGACGAGATCTCCTCGGGTTCCCCCAGCACGCACTCGAGGTTCCCGACGGTCAAGTCGCCCGATTCCAAAGGCGCGCGGACCGCTTGAAAAGGGTCTTCCTGCTCCCGCACCTGCCGCGCTTGCTCGACGCGCCTCCCAAACATGACGTCACCCACGAACACCAAGGTGACGGGATCGGACTGGGGCGGGATGGCGGGCACGAGTTCCGTGGGAAAGGGCCGCCAGGGAACCGGAGTGGGGACGGCCGCCCGCGGCTCCGGGGTGGAGACGGGATTGGTTTTAGGCGCGGCGCAACCCAACCCGAGGCACGCCAACACGCACAGAAGGGCGCTCCCGGAAACCCATCCAAAACGGGAATGGCTCACTCCAAGGTCCCCAAGCGACACGCGGATAAAACCCGATACCGTCTTGGAGGTCTTGGGACGCTTGGAGCGTAAACGCGTTTTGCTTGACCTTTCACTTGCCGAACAATCCCTTCAGTTTGCCCCCGAGGGCCTCCCCGGCCTTTTGAACGGTGGTGGAAACCGGCCCGGTTTTCCCGGTCACTTTTTCCAGAACGCCCTTGGTGTAGCTGGAAGTGACGTTCTTGGTCAGCCGGGTCAGGTCCAGCGCCTTGGCTCCCGGGACTTCCGAGGCGGGGCCCGTCAGTTTGAAGTCCACCGGAACGTAACCTTGCGAGTCGGCGGCCCGATCGATATCCAGCTTCTTCCGCAAGGATTCGGGCAAGGACCCGAAATAAGCGTCCACGTCCAGGGACTCTTTTTTCACATCGTTCTCGACGCGCATCTCGGGGGCGTAGACACCGTCAAACCCCACGGAACCCTTGACGCGGGTCCGTCCCGTTTCCCCCTCGCTCTTCAGGTCCAGAACGGCTTTCCCCTCCTCGAAAGTCACGGTGCCTTCCAGCCGGTCCATCTTCATCTCGCTTTTGGCTTGCTTCAGGTTCTTGAACAAGCCGCCCAGCATGGCCAACCCCTGGACTCGGACACCGGTCACCAGAACCGGCCCGGTCCCTCGCAGGGATTTCTCGGGCGCGGCGTCCAGCGACCCGGATCCGGCGTTCTTGAAATTCATGGTCCCGAAAATCCTGTCCTTGAAGGCGTCGGCCTTCTTCGGGACGAAGGAATCCGCCGCCTGGTTGATGGCCTCTTGCGCCGACACGTCGTCCATGCTCAAGCTGTAGGTGAAGGGGTGAGGATACCGGTTCAAGTTCAAGCCGAAGGACGCGTCGGACTTCCCCGAGAACCCCGCCAAGGTCCCCTGGGCCGAAAGCGAGCGCTTCGAGAGCGTCAATTCCGCCTTGAAAGGCGCGAATCTCATCTTACGGTAGAAAAAGCTCTTGATATCGGCTTTCGCCTTCACCGTCAATCCCGGGGAGACGAACAAGCGAAGGTCGGTCGGGGGCGTTTTCTTGGCCTTCGCCTCCAACGCGGCGGCCTCCCGGCGGGCGACGGCTTCCGGGTCCATGAAAACGGATGTCAGCTTCTCCAGATCGATGTCGTCCGATTTGAGGACGCATTCGATCCCAGCGTCGCATTTCCCGAAATCGATCAGCTCCCCCGGGTGAAGCCCGGTCATTCTCAACGACAAGGTCGTGGGCGACCCGGCCAGCTTGAAGCCCAAGGCCGGCAAGTCGACGGTCGTGTCGGTCAGGGTGATTTTTCCGGTGAAATCCTCCAGGAGATTGGGCGCCTTGGCGTTCGCGGCGCCCAGGTTCTTGAATTCGATCGCGCCCTTCAATCGTCCCGACTTGACGTCCTTGAAGGAGCCTTCGGCGGCCATGTCCACCAACATCTCCCCGGACAGCTTGAAATCCTTGAGAAGCGGCGAAAGGTCCGCCAAGTCCTTCAAGGGGAGGGGGGAGGAGGACACCTTCACGTCGTAGGAACGCGTGGCCGACGTGTCCCCCGGGAATTTTTCCAACCCCGTCAGGTTGAAGGCGCCTTTCAAGGTCCAACCCGCCAAACGAGCCTGGTACGAGGGTAGTTTGTAATAATCCTCGCCCATCAGGGACTGGAAGGACAGATCGCACCTCACGCCCTTGGCTTTTTTGAACGCGTTCCCCGAAACCAACTCGCAATCCGTGAGATCGGCGGTCCCGTCGAACGCCAACCCCTTCTTGTTGCTTCCGCCCAACGTGAAGGGCACCGCCAGCACGCCGGACATCTTGAGATCCTTCGGAACGGGAACGGACTTGGGCAGGAGCGCCAACGCCTTGGCGAGGTCCAGCGTAGCCCGGCCTTTCAGGTTCGGCGAGAAATCGTCCTGGAGGGTCTTGGCGTCCCCGGAAATCTCGAACTTCACGCCGCCGAAATCGCCTTCCAGCCTCAAGTCACGGATCGTCTGTTTGGGGAGGTTGAGTCGATACTGTCCCGTCATGTCCAAGCGATAAGACGCGTGCGAAAGGTTCAACGGGGTCCCCAAGGCCAGGGTGGTTTTACCCCCCATCAGGGAAACATGCTTGAGGGTCAAATCCAGGCCGGGCATTTCCAGCTTGAAGGCCGGTTTTTCCATGTGGTCGATGTACGTGATCTCGGCCTGGTGGATGGCCACCTTGCCGATCTCCAGCACTTGAAGGGCCTTCGGGATACCCGCGGAACTCGCCTGGACGGCCGAGGAAGCCGGGGAGGCCCCCACGGAGCCCAGGTCCGTGAAGTTGTAATCCTCGGCCCCACGCCGCTCGATGAAAATTCTCGGTTTCACCAGCAACACGTCCCCCAGGAGAACGCGCCCCCAAAGAACCGGAAGGAGTTGGTAGTTGGCAAGGACGCTCTCCGCGGACAGAAAATCCCGCTCGGTCCATCCCGGACGGTTCGACATGGACAGACCGGTGATCTTGAACCCCTTGAAGATGTCGAAGCTGACGTCCTTCACCCGGATGGAGCGGTGGATCTTCTTGGAGAGTTCCTCGGTCACCATTTTCTTGACGCGCTCAGGGGGATAGTATTTGGGGACCAGGTAAGCGGCCAGACCGATGGCGACGCCCGCCAAAAGCGCGAACGAAGCGGCGGTCCAGACGGCGATTTTCAAGATCTTGCGGAAGGCGGAAGGGGCTGAACTGGCCACGGAGGGGCCTCCAAGAGGGATGGGGTATTTGAGCCGCTTATTCTACAGGCCGGAAGGTCAAAAAAAAACGGGCCCCAGATATATCGCCCTTTTAACTGGGATGCAGGGGATGCAAGGGATACAGCGAAACTGAGGGGCCTGAGGCGCGCTCCTTCGGAGCGCATTCAAAGAGCCTGTCGCCATATTCGCAAACATTCCTGCGGAACCTTTGCTCCTCTGGCTCCAGGCTCTTTTCGCGGCTTTCTACGTTCGCCGCTCCTCAGGCCCTAGCATTTCTCGATACGAGAAATGCTGGAGCAATTGACCCTGTACCAGAGGCTACGCCACGGTACAGGGCCTTCGGCAAGTCGAGCAGTAGAACAATTGAGAAAAGCGAAATGGGCGGCCCGGCGGCCCGGTGGGCCGCCAGAGCAATCGAACAATCGAAAATCGAGAATGGACAACGACGATTGCGGTCGATTCTCTATTTTCGATTTTCGGGAGAGGCGGCCCGCCCTGAGCAAACGAAGTGCGTCGAATGGGCCCGCCCTGAGCAAGCGAAGCGCGTCGAACGGGTCTATTTTCGATTCTCAAATTGTGAATTGTGAGGCCTGACCCCTTGGTGTGTGGTGTGGGGGGATGGCGAGGGTCCTGAGAAGCGGCGAGAGGTGCGAGCCGCTGAATGATCCCGAACCAGACCGACAAAAGACCGAAGGTGTTTTGGGAGGTCTGGGAGTGGGTCATTCAAAAGGGCATCGAAGATGCCCGTCTCAGGCCCGCATCCTTAGCAGTATCCCCTACATCCCCTGAATCCCAGTTACAAAAGAGAGGTTTGTCGAAGGGCGCTGAGTTTGATAAGAGTGAGGCGTTAGGAGTTGGGGGACGGGTTTGAGCAGCGGCGGACGCTTACAGAACCGTTTTTCCCACCAAGAATCGAAAATAGAGAATCGATCGCACCGCGATCGGCCGCCAAGGGTTTTCACTCAGCGTTTTACGGCCACCAGCCTGGGTTTCTCCGCCACCTTGGGCGGCTCTTCTTTCCCCGCCTTGTCGCGCTTGTCCTCCACGGGCGCGGGAAGCGGGATCAAACCCACTTTCTGCTTGATCCCCTTCTCGATCTGCGCCGTGATCTCCGGATGCTCCTTCAGGAATTCCCTGGCGGCGTCCCGACCCTGGCCCAGACGGTTTTCGCCGAAGGAAAGCCAAGTGCCGCTCTTGTCCAGGATTCCATTGTCCACCCCGCAATCAAGAAGGGACCCTTCCTTCGAGATTCCCAGTCCGAACATGATGTCGAAGAAAGCCTCCCGGAAAGGCTGGGCGACCTTGTTCTTGACCACCTTGACCTTCACCTTGTTCCCGATGGTCTCGGTGCCCTGCTTGATAGCCTCCACGCGCCGGATATCGAGCCGCATCGAGGAATAGAACTTGAGAGCGCGCCCGCCAGGGGTGGTTTCGGGATTGCCGAACATGACGCCGATCTTCTCGCGGATCTGGTTGATGAAGATGGCGCAGGTGTGCGACTTGGACAGAAGCGCGGTGAGCTTGCGAAGGGCCTGGCTCATAAGGCGGGCCTGCAGTCCCACGTGGGCGTCACCCATCTCCCCCTCCAGCTCGGCGCGGGGGGCCAAGGCGGCCACGGAATCGACGACGATCACGTCAATGGCTCCGGATCGGACAAGGGTATCGGCGATTTGGAGGGCTTCCTCCGCGGAATCGGGTTGGGAAATGAGCAGTTCGTTGATATTCACACCCAGTTTGGCGGCGTAAACGGGGTCCATGGCGTGCTCGGCGTCGATGAACACGGCCGTACCGCCGGCCTTCTGGGCCTCGGCGACGATGTGAAGGGTCAAGGTGGTCTTCCCCGAGGATTCGGGCCCGAAAATCTCCACGATGCGACCGCGGGGCACGCCCCCAATGCCGGTGGCCACGTCCAAACCGATGGACCCGGTCGAGATGGCTTTCACATCCTGGACCTTGGCCTCCCCCAGCTTCATGATGGCGCCCTTGCCGTGATCCTTCTCGATCTGCAGGATGGCCATCTCAAGCGCTCGTTGC
>CAZSKE010000186.1:0-5375 GCA_964607325.1 uncultured bacterium
ACGGCAACATTGTCGTGAGGGACTTCTCTTATGATTACGGGGGGAGCGAGGACGGTTTCTCCCTGGTCGGTCCCATCATGGGCGCGTTGTCGTTGTTCGGGATCGTCCACGCGCTCCTGAGGCCGAGTCTTTTTTCGCTTTTCATGCTCTCGCTGATCGCCGCGAGCGTGGGCGCGCACGCCTTGCCGCGCGAGACGCACAACGCGCGAATCGTGGCGATCCACCTGCCCCTGATCCTCTTGATCGGCATTTCCCTGGAAAAACTCCGCCGTTGCTGGCAGGCCGACGGTCGCGGACGCATTCTCGGAAGGGCGTTTTTGGCCGTCCTCCTGGCGTTCGGCGCGTTGACGGCGATCTTCAATCAGTACCAGATTCATGACCGCGTGGCCGCGCGAACCACGCTCTCGACGATGGTCCGGGATCTTCTGAGAAAGGAAGACCCGACGGATCGTCTGTATGTGGCGTCCAACACGGGAGTGGGTTTGGCGGCGTTTTGCATTTTGGCGGAGGACATTCCCGTTTATATCCTCGACAAACGGGATAAAATTTTTACGCGCCCTGGCGAGAAGCCGCCCCGTGTCGTTCTTTATTACTCCCTCCACGATAAGGAGATGGCGACGACCCTTCGAAAAGAGTATCCCGGGGCCGAAACCACCGCTTTCGCGTACCCGGGGGAGGATCCCACGACGTCCCCCGCGGTGTGGAGGGTTCGTATTTCGCCCCGGGAACTCGAAAAATCCCGGGCGGGTCTTTTCGAGGTCGTCCGTATGGACGCGAGACCATGGGATCGACAGGTTTATTCCCTTCAGAACGGGTTGGGGCATGGGTTCTATTCACGGGATGACCCGGCTTGGCGTTTAAGCGACCCGTTCACGCCGAACCCCTGGGAACAAGCGGTGCGCGCCGCGGGAGTTTGGAGGGTGGACCGCGGGGGCGCCTACCGATTCGAGGGAGAGACGTGTGGGGCGATCCAATTGCGCCTTGATGGCCGAAGGGTGTTGGCGGCGCGACCTTTCCGGAGAAACCTCAAAAAGTTCTCGACGGTGGTCCACGTCGCGCCCGGCCGACGTTTCATCGAGTTGAAGAGTTTTTTGAGCGCGCAACAACCCGTCATCCCTGAGATCAAGGTGACGGGTCCTGATGGCGTCACCCGTTTGCTGGGGGACGACGCTCCCCTTGAAGCGGCGACGCAATCATCCATACTTCCACTCTCCAGTGGAAGGGCGGAGTTGGGCGTCATCGAGACGCTCCGAAAGGGCGCGCGCCATGACGCGATTTGAACTGAGCGCCGTTGACGGCTCGGCGCGCGCGGGAATCCTTACGACGCCCCATGGCCGCGTGGAAACGCCCTGTTACATGCCCGTCGGCACCCAGGCGTCGGTCAAGGCCTTGTCGGCCGAGGATGTGCGCGCCTGCGGAGGGGGCCTGATCCTAGCGAACACGTATCACCTGATGCTCCGACCCGGCGTCGAATTGATCGAGAAGGCGGGCGGGTTGCATAAGTTCATGCGATGGGACGGCCCCATCCTGACGGATTCCGGTGGGTTCCAGGTTTTCAGCCTGGCGGATTTCCGGGATATCACCGAGGAGGGGGTGGCCTTCAAGTCGCATTTGGACGGGAAACCCTGGAAGCTGACCCCTGAATCGGCCGTCCAAATCCAGCACCGACTGGGGGTGGACATCCTCATGGCGTTGGACGAGTGCATCCCGTATCCATCGTCGGAGGAATACGTGGAACGGTCGGTGGAACGAACGACCCGTTGGGCCGAGCGCTGTTTGCGGGCGCATCAAGAAGCGGGCGGCGAGGCAAGCCGGGCCCTTTTCGGGATCGTGCAGGGCTCCCGTTACGCGGCGCTCCGTGAAAAAAGCGCGCAACAACTTCTGGCGCTCGATTTTCCGGGGTACGCCATCGGGGGCGTCTCCGTGGGGGAACCGAAGGAGGAAATCTACCGGGTGACGGAAATCACCGCTCCCATGCTTCCCGCGTCGAAGCCGCGTTACTTGATGGGCGTCGGGACCCCCGAGGATCTTTGGGAATGTGTTGAGCGGGGTATCGATCTGTTCGATTGCGTTCTTCCGACACGGGTGGCGCGAAACGGCATGGCGCTGACGCGTCGTGGACGGATGAACATGAAGAACGCGAGATACACGGATGATTTTTCCCCGTTGGACCCGGACTGTCCCTGCGAGACTTGCCGGAACTACACCCGCGCCTATATTCGACATCTGGTCCAAGCCGAGGAACTGCTCGTTTTGCGACTCTTGAGCCTCCACAATTTGACTTTTATGTCGGAAACAACCCGACAGATCAGGAATTCGATCATGGAGAACCGTTTCAAGGAGGAGAAAAAGATTTTTTTCGAGAGATATTTCTCGAAAGGCGGTTGACCGCGGGAATCCGATCCATCGGGATGATTCAAACGGGAAGACCCCGCTTGGCTTGAAAACGTTTGGACGAGGGGTGTGGGTTTGGCGACTGGAATTCGGCCGACGGGACGCTCCAAACGCCGTATTTGCGATGCGCGAGGGGATTTGTTGTGTGTTCTTATGATTTGAATCTTCGGGTTTATGAGTTAATGTAAAAGAGGGCTTCCGGCCCCCTTTTTTTATATGATCATCCTTCGTGAACCCCGAGGTGTCGCAGATGAGGTTGAGGCTCCTGGTATGCGTCCTTCTCACGATTTTCGCCCTTTCTGTTCCCGCGATCACGGCGGAACCTCCGCTGGAAATCACTCTGCGGGAATCGACGGGCATTCGGGTGAATGGGAGGTTGAACGATTGGCCTTCGGCCCGCTGTCTGGAAATCGGCCGAAAAACGGATGTGACGCGAGGGAGCGTCGCCTGGGTCGGTGAGGAGGCGTTTTCCGCCAAGGTCTTCCTGTCCTACGATTCCGACTGCTTGTATCTCGCCGCCGTGGTACGGGAAGAGCATTCCGTCGCGGGCGCCGTGACCGTGGGGCCTCCGACGGGGGATTCGCTTGAGTTCACCCTCTCGAGCGGGTGGGACCACCCGCGACCTTCGGGCTGGACCCGTCGGGATGTGTCCGTGATCCTGGCCCCAGGCCAAAAATCGAAAACGCCGATCGCCTGGCTTCCCGCGAGAGGTATGGCGGCTCCCGGCGCCCGCGTGGTGGCTAAGAACACCCCGACGGGTTATCTTTTGGAAGCCTCCCTGCCTTGGAGTCTTTTTCCCGGTTTGAAGGTGGGCCCGGGACGGAAAGCTCGTTTTCGGTTGGTGCTCGACGGGTCTGGAATCCTGGGCGAGGACGGGGTTTATCAACTGGAAATGGGGCGCGGTAAACCGGCCGAATGGCCCTGGGTTCGTTTTGACGGTGACGCCGTCGCCGAAGGCGCTGAAAAAACCTCCGACCGCAGTGACCCCGACGCCGCCCGGATCGACGAGGGCCTCGGGGGCGCCACTTCTCGGGGCGAACGTTCCATCACGGGACGTGTCGTGGACGCGAAGGGACGCCCGGTAGGTGGCGCCTGGGTTTGGACTTGGCCGGTTTCCTCCCAGGCTTGGACCGAGGCGGACGGGACTTTTACGCTTCCCAAAGCCAAGATCTACGACCGGACCGTTCTTTTAGCTTCCGGCGAGGATTGGGGCACGGGTGTGGCGCCCCTGACATCCTCGGGGGCGGTGACGCTTCCGGAAGCCGAACCACCGCGATGGGGTTGGGGTTATGCGTTGGAAACGATCCTCGATTCCTTGCCGTATCCAGGGTGTTGGTGGGCGCTTCGGCCTATCGCGGAAGTGGACGGGAATCCCGTCGAGAAGGTTTTTTCGGAATGGGCGCGTTTCGAGGGGATGTGCCGGGAGGCCGGTGGGGAATCCTTTTTGTTCCTCGGACCCGGAGCGGCCGTGGCGAGAATGGCGGCGTCCGGCGCGAAATACTGGGGACTTCTCGCCCCTGACACGGACGCGCCGCCGTTCGATTACCTGAACGCCTATCGGGCGGCGTATTTGAGTTTGAAAAAGGCCAAGCCCGGCGCCTGGGTGATGGGAGCCGGGTACTCTCCGGAACGAGCGAATCAGGAGCGCTGTTTTCTCAGGTTTAACGGGGATGTGGCGGATATGACTCTTGTCCGCGCCAAGGTTTCGCTTGATTCCGGAGGTGACGTTTCCGCGGCGGCTCGAGCACTCCGACGGGCCGAAAAAACCCTGTCCTTGAGACGCCGGGAAGTCGCGTCCCAGTTGGATCGCGCCGCGCCGATGGCGATTCTTTTGGCGATGGATGTCAGCGAGGAGCCGAAAGGCGGAATCGGCCCGGCCCTTTTCCTTGCCTCGCTTTTGGCGTCTTGGGCCGGCGACCCACCGGGGCCGCTTTTCTTGGACTGGGGAGGGCAAGCGCCCCCCGTGGAAACCCCCTTGGGACGGATGACTGAGCTATTATGTGACTTCCAAGGGGAAGCGCTGGGCGTTCACGATGTGCAGCCCGGGACCCGGGTGGCGGCCCGGCGGGCCCTCGACGGCCGGGTGTGGGTGTTGGTGGTGAACGAAACCTTGAGGCAGGCGACAACGGTACGGCTTTCACTTTCGGGGAAGAAAGGCAGTCCTTCGGTGGACGCCGGTCGTGATGAAAAGCTGGAATTCTCGGTCCCGGCGAAATCGGCCGCGCTGGTCGGTGTTCCGGTAACCGGGAAAGCCCAGGGGAAATGGTATGGATTCCACCAGGCCGCCCGTCGTGAAACCATCCAGGAATTGGTGATTCGATGAGCCCGTCCTCCGAGCCGCGTGATCTTCGATACGGGCTGGGCCCCGTGGATATTCTTTTGCTGGTTTACCAGGTTCTCCTGGGTTTGATCGTTGTTTTTGGGCGCTTGGACGTCCCGCTCGGCCCCTTCCTGGGGTGGCATGTGGGCGGTAGTCTCCTGATGGTTCTTTTCTGCCGGGCTGTGCCCGCGGGCCGGTCGGATCTCGCGGGTTTTATCCGCGAGTGGTATCCCCTCATCGTGATGACGTTCCTGTATCGCGAGGTGGGTCCGCTCATCCACGGTTTGTTCGAGGGCACGTTGGACCAGGTGTTATTCGATGCGGACCGCGCGTGGTTCCTGGGCGGAGGGCCCGCCCTTTGGGATTGGCAGACGGCGAATCCGCCGCCCCGATGGGTGAACGAGTTGTTCAACGTGGGTTATGGTTTCTATTTTTTCCTGATGCCCATCGGCGGTTTCGCCCTATGGCTTCGGGGCACGCGCAAGGAGTTCAGGTCCTACATGTTCGCCCTTTGCCTGACCTATTACGCCCATTACCTGATGTTCATTCTCCTGCCGGCCCACAGTCCCCGTTATTTCATCCCGGGGTTGCGGGAGGCGCTTCCGGGATATCTTTGGTCCGCGATTCTGAAGGTTCTTGTGGAAGGGAACGCCTATCCCGG
>CAZSKE010000187.1:0-5286 GCA_964607325.1 uncultured bacterium
TGGAACAACTTTCCCCCACGGCCGCGGCCGGGGAAAACCTGAGATCCATCACGGTGGCCGCGCGACGGGCCGCGGAATTGTGCCGCCAGTTGCTGGCCTACAGCGGCAAGGGCCGTTTCCAGGTCCAGCCGCTGGACCTGCGTCGGGTGGTCGAGGAGATGGGTCACCTGCTTTCCGTCTCCATCAGCAAGCAAGTGACCCTCAAATACGATTTCGTGGCGAATCTCCCGTCCATCGAGGCCGACGCGGCCCAGATCCGCCAAGTGGTCATGAACCTGATCACCAACGCCAGCGAGTCCCTCGGGGATAAAAACGGGGTGATCCGCGTTTCAATGGGGGTCAAACAGTGCGACCGGGAGTACTTGGACCGGATCTCGCGGGAACATGAGCTCACGCCTGGGCTTTACGTCACGCTGGAGGTGTCGGACACCGGGCAAGGCATGGACGCGAACACGGTCAAGAAAATCTTCGACCCCTTTTTCACGACCAAATTCACGGGGCGCGGTCTGGGATTGGCCGCGGTGCTGGGCATTGTCCAGAGCCATCATGGCGCCATCGAGGTGTACAGCGAGCCGGGGAAGGGCAGCGTCTTCCGACTGCATTTCCCGGCCTGCGAGGCGAAGGCGCTGAACGCGGTTTCCCCCGCTCCGAGTTCTCGTTGGACGGGCCGCGGTAAAGTGCTGTTGGTGGACGATGAGACAACCGTGCTGGAGGTGGCGCGCCGGATGCTGGAACGCGCCGGATTGACCGTGTTGACGGCGGAGGATGGGGAAGAGGCTTTGCGGATCTTCAAGAGGGAAAAAGACATCCTCTGCGTGGTGCTGGATCTGACGATGCCGAAAATGGACGGCGAAGAATGCTTCCTCGCGATGACGCGACACCGACCGGGCGTGAAGATCGTGCTCTGCTCGGGGTACAATGAGCAAGATGTCATCAGCCGTTTCGCGGGAAAGGGCATCGCGGGTTTCGTCCAAAAGCCCTATGTGTCGGAGGACTTGTTGGCGCGGGTGCGGGAAGCGTTGGAAGGCGGTGACAAGCGGAGTTGACCCTTCGGCGTCGATCAGGGCCTTTGGCGTGTTCCCCAAGCGCGTCTTTCGACCTCCTCCGCGCCCGAAACGGCGGGTGGGCGCTTCGCCGGACTGGTTTGGCGGCGCGTGGCGGCAACCCTCGAGGTCGTGTTATCCTGGAACCCCTATGGACTCGAGTGAAAAACACCTCCGGGAAGCCGCGGAGAACGACTCAGAAACTCTCGATCTGCTCGACGAGCAGTGGCGGGTGATCGGGCATGCCCGGCGTGGCCAGGTCCACGGTGACCCCTCGTTGCGGCATCCTTCGGTTCACATTTTCGTGATGAACGCGAAGCGTGAGTACTTCCTGCAAAAACGCTCCCTTTATAAAAAGGTCCAACCGGGCAAGTGGGACACCTCGGTGGGAGGTCACATCCCCTCCGGGGAATCCTACGAGAAAGGAGCCTTGAGGGAACTGCGGGAGGAACTCGGGGTCTCCCTTTTGGATGCTTCCGCCCTCGAGCCTCATCACGACTTCATTTGGGCCACGGACTTCGAGACCGAGCACACCCGCACCTTCATTCTCCGTCATGAGGGGCCGTTTCAACTCAACCCGGCCGAGGTGTCGGAGGGACGTTTTTGGACCGTCCCGGAATTGAGGGAAGCCGTGGGTACCGGTGTCCTTACGCCGAATCTGGAGGCGGAATTGCGGCACCTGGGGATTCTGGATGGGGTTGACTCCGCGGTCGCCGCGGAAAAAGGGGAAATATGATCCGCGCTCTCATGATCTTCCTTTGTGTTTCCTTCGCCGTCGGGGTGGTTTGGATGGTCAACCGTTCGGGATCCCTTTCGGAGCCCGGCGGTGAGATGATCTTTCACGACCCGACGGAGACCCCGACCGAGACGCCGACTGTCTTGGCCGGAACCTCGGTCCCGACCGCCGCCTTCTCGTCTTCCTCCACGCCGCTTTCCGTGTCGGTTCCTCCTCTCAAGACCCCGACCGCCAAGCCGGTCATCGTGACGACAGCCGCGGGACGGGTTCCAACAACCGTTTTCACGACGTCGCGCGTCACGGCGGTTCCTCCCCGCAAGACCACGACCGCCAAGCCGGTCATCGTGACGATGGTTTCTTCCCCCACCAAGACCCCCACTCGCGCGATGTCGCGCGCCGCGGCGATTCCGGGGGAGGAATCCGGCCCGGTTCAGTACGTGATCGAGGACGTGACGGGTCAAGTCCTGGTGCAGACGTCCGCGGGAGCTTCGCGGGCCGTCACGGAGGGGTCCCTCTTGTCCGTGGGGGAAACCTTGAGCGTGTCATCGGGCGGTTCGGCCGTTCTGGCGCTCAACGAGCAAACCAACGCCCAGGTGGGACCCGACAGCAAGGTCACCTTGGTCAAACTGGAGGAGTCCCCCCAGGGCGGTTTCACGAGTTTGCTCAAGCTCCTCCGGGGATCCATCCTGTCCCAAGTGGAGAAACTGCAGGTGAACCACTCCAACTACGAGGTGGAATCCGGCGGAATCTTGTGTGGAGTCCGCGGCACCGTGTTCGAAGTTGAGAACGACGGTCTGGAAGTGCAAACCCTCGCCCATGAAGGCGTCGTGGGGGTAGCGTCCTCCTCCTTCGCCGAGGAACGCGTGGCGGCGGGGAAGGCCTTCCGGTTCGCGAAAGGCCGGGTGCTCGCGCGCCGCGCCCTCACGGAAAAGGACCGCGGGCGTTTCAAGGGATGGAACGCGCGCCGACAGGGGATGATCCAAAAGCGACGTCTGCGGCTGGAAAAATTCAGGCGCGCCCGACTGGAGCGCGTCGGCGGCGAGGGGCCGAAAGCCCTTTTAAACGCGCCCGCGTCTTCCGCCGGCGTGAAGGCGCCGGGGAGACCCGTGGCTGGGAAGCCGCTCGTCCGCCCGGGGATTGCCGTTCCCACGAAAGCCGTCCCCAGGGGTCGTGGCGTGGCCCCCCGGAAAATCCAGGTCCTCCAGAAGGTCGGCCAAGGGAAGACCGCGGCGCCTCCGCTTCGGCCTGGGTCGCCGGCGAAAGCGGCCCCGCCCTCGAAGGGGGCGATTAAGGTCCGTGTCCCGCGCGCCCCGGCCACCCCCACGCCTCTCCCCCGGTGATGGAACTTCCGTTATGATGGCTCCTCGTTAAGCCGTCCCGGGGGAAACCATGGCCGAACCAAGAACCCACCTGGTGGTTGGAACCCCCGCTTTCGGGGGCTCCGTGACATCCGTCTACACCGCCTCCCTCCTCAAGCTTCAGCGGGCCTGCCATCAGAAAAATGACCTCGACCTGACCGTTTGGATGCCTTGGGGCGACGCCCTGATCCCGCGCGTGCGGCAGGACCTGGTGGCCCGTTTCCTGGACACGCCCGGCGCCACGCACCTCCTTTTCGTGGACGCCGACATCGGGTTCGAGCCGGAGATCGTGTTCCGTTTTCTGGCCTTCGACGCCGACGTGACGGCGGGGCTTTACCCTTTGAAGCGGCTGGATTGGCGCCGGATGGGGGCCGTGGCCGCGGAAGGAAAGCGCCCGCTGGAAACGGCCTCCCTCTCCTACATGCTGGAGTTCGCCGACGCCAAGCGCATCGAGGCGAAAGGCGGTTTCGCTCGCGTCAAGGCCGCCGGGGCCGGCTTCCTGATGGTGAAGCGGGAGGTCCTGGAAAGGATGGTCGCGAAATACCCCGACCTGAAATACCGCCACAACCTCCAGGCCGAGGATCCCCTGAAGGACAACCCCTGGCGTTGCGCCTTGTTCAACTGCATGGTGGATCCCACCACCGGCGAGTTCCTGAGCGAGGACTACAGCTTCTGCCGCCGCTGGACCGACATGGGAGGGGAGATCTGGGCCGACCTCGAAAGCCGTCTCACGCACGTGGGCACGGTGGCCTTCCAGGGCGACGCCTCCACGCAGTTCGGCCCGGCCGCGGATCGCCCCTAGGCGGCCCGAAGTTCCATACGTGTCCTCGACGGGGAGGAAACTCAACTAGTTCATGAACTCACATAAAGGTAAATGACTATTCATCACCGGTATTCCTACATCGGGAAAATCGTATCTGGCAGAGAAACTTGCCAAGGAAGTAAGTGGTATAGCCGTATTGCTGGATGATCACAGAAAAGATTTCGCACAAGAAGAGAAATGCAGGAGATGGACGGATTTCCTGTTCGATATCAATGAGTGTGAACTTGTCTCATTCCCCGTCGGCTTGCCGCGGGGTTACCGCTTGGAGTGAGCCTCAAAAGGAAACTTCGCAAGGTGAGAGTCACCCTCACCCTACCCTGACCTCCGGGGTTTTGCTGGTGGTCCTGGGTGTGGACCTGAAATGAGGTTGAGGACATACTCTGCGCCCTGATCTTGAGGGAGAGGGTTAAAAGGGAGACGGACCCTCGCCCCACTGGGGGAGAGGGGCTGGGTGAGGGGGATACCCCGGGGCTTGCCCCGGGGAGTGTCATTCCGCAGATGAAGCATTCGAGAAAGCCCGTCAAATTCTCTGGGTGCTAGAAAAGTAATTTTGAGATTCTATACCTCTTGCCTGTAGTCCCGTTCGGGCATATGATATGTTACACAAGTGGGTAACAAGGAGGATTCCTTGAAATTCCTGAACATACGCGACCTGCGGCTGAAGACCCCGGCGGTCATGAAGGCCGTTGAAAACGGCGAAAAATACGTTATCACCAACCATGGGAAGCCTCAGGCGGTCCTGCTGCACCTCACCGAGGACGAGATCGAGGACCTGGTCTACAAACAGCCGGCGTTCATGGCCCAGATCGAGGAAGCGAGGCGGGAGTACGGCAAGAAAGGCGGGGTCTCCCTTTCGGACGCCCGCAAACGGCTGGGGCTCTAGGTTGCCGCTCCCCCTGGAACTCACGCCCCGCGCTTTCAGGGATTTGAAAAGCCTGGAAAAGGAAACGGCACGCCGTATCCTGGAAGACTTGACGATCATTCGAACCCGACCCCGACCCTGGCCCGGTCCGCCCAAGGTCAAGAAACTGGAAGGCCGTCGGGACCTTTTCCGCCTCCGGATCGGGGATTACCGTGTGATTTTCGAGCCGACCGGAACCGGCGTGTTGGTCCTGCGGATCATGGATCGCAAGGAACTGGAAAGAACGTTGCGGAACCTTTGAGAAGGTCCGCGACGCGGAGGCGCCCGTCACACATGAAAACCGGGAAAAATGAGCATGAATACGAGACTGCCTGCCTGCGTCCTGCTGTCCTTCCTTTGGGCGGCCGTCCCTTCCGGCGCGGAACCCGTGCTGATTTATAACCGCCCCGCCCAGGAATGGTCCT
>CAZSKE010000188.1:0-5266 GCA_964607325.1 uncultured bacterium
GACTTGAACCCCCAACCTCTGGGTCCACAGCCCAGCGCTCTAACCAATTGAGCTACTCCCACCATCCGATCCATCCCGTCCCAGAGGCGGCCGGGTCACAAAGTTTATGAGGCGGACCCCTCCTTGTAAAGGGAGAAAGGCCCCTTTCCGGGGTCTTAACCGCTCCGAAAAGCCGTCGTGTTCACAGACCCTAGTGCCGATTTTGAGGGCCCTAAGCCCCCAACGATCATGGTGCGCCCGGACGGAGTCGAACCGTCGACCCACCGCTTAGAAGGCGGTTGCTCTATCCACCTGAGCTACGGGCGCGTGTCGTCCCGGCAAAAGCGAAAGTCGCGTTCAGCGATAGCCTTTAAACAACGTCATCCACCCTTCGACCGTCAACGGTCAGCCACCCGTTTTTTCACCCCGGTCTATCAAAAGGATCATCGGGGCGGTGAGATTTCCTTCGTCTTTCACCAACTTGGTCGGGGCGGTGAGATTTGAACTCACGGCCCCTTGGTCCCAAACCAAGTGCGCTACCGCTGCGCTACGCCCCGACCATGTTGGTGAAGAATTGGACGGCCCCTTTGGTCCCTAAGTGCGCTACGCCACGCTTGGTAACAAGCTGGCGGAAAGCCGAACTCATCAACTTTCTGACGACATTCAGCACCATTCAACGAGCGCAACACGCTTGCGTGTTACCGCTGCGCTACGCCCCGCGCATTACCAACCCCAAGGGATATTTTCCGCCTCCTTGTAATCTACCGCCAGTATCGTTCAACGGGCGCCTCGCCAAGCGCCCTTCTCCAGAATCCTCGCGCTCAAGAACTCACGGACTTTCGCGAACGCCCTTCCCCGATGACTGATTTCGTTTTTTTCCTCCGCCGTCATTTCCGCAAAGGTCCTGGTGAATCCCTCGGGCTCGAACACGGGATCATACCCGAAACCGGCTTTCCCCTTGGGTTCTTCCACGATCCTCCCCGCCACCTCCCCCATCAAATAGACGGGGGGCTCCCCGGGAAAAAGGATGGTCACGCCTGTGCGAAAAAAGGCTTTGCGTTCATCGCCTCGCGCGCCTCGTAGTTCTTCCAGGAGTTTCGCGACGTTTTTACGGTCGTCACAATCCAACCCGGCGTAACGGGCGGATCGAACCCCGGGCGCGCCATTCAAGCGTTCCACAAACAGACCGGTATCGTCCGCCAAAACAGGCCAGGGAGTTTTTTTCCCGAGGGCGCGGGCCTTGAGCAGCGAGTTTTCCTCCAGGGTTTCCCCCGTCTCGTCGACTTCGCTCGCCTCCGAGATGTCACAAGCGGGCACGCATTCCAAGGACAGATCTCGAAGCATTTCCCCAATCTCCTTGGCCTTATGCCGGTTGAAAGTGGCCAGGACGATTTTCACCTTTTCGCCAGCGCTTTCCGTTGGGCCGCCAACACCCGCCGGATGGCTTGCCCCCCCAAATCCATAAGAAGATCCAATCGGCGCCGGTCAAACGGCTCTTTCTCGGCCGTACCCTGGATTTCCACGAAACGGCCCGATTCGGTCATGACCAAGTTCAAATCCACCTCGGCTTTCGAATCCTGGTCGTAGCACATATCCACCACAGGTTTTCCATCCACCCATCCGACACTCACTGCGGCCACGGCTTCCCGAAGCGGCCAACGCTTCAGGGCTTTCTCTCCACGCAAACTCCGAAGGGCGTCCACCAAGGCCACATACGCCCCATTGATCGACGCGGTCCGTGTGCCCCCGTCCGCCTGTAAAACATCGCAATCGAGAACCACCTGGCGCTCACCCAACGCCTCTCGATCCAGGATGGATCTCAGGGAGCGGCCAATCAAACGCTGTATTTCCTGGGATCGACCCGTCGGACGGCCTGTCGTCGATTCCCGGGGCGAGCGTTCCCGCGTGCTCCTGGGCAACATGGAATACTCCGCGGTCACCCATCCTTTTCCAGTCCCCTTGAGGAACCTGGGGACATCTTCCTGGATGGAAGCGTTGCAAAGGACCTTGGTCTCGCCCATCTCTACGAGCACCGAGCCTTCCGCGTATCGTGTGTATTCGCGAGTGAACCGCAGGGGCCGCGCTCTCATCTTCCTCCGTCCTTTCGGAAACCCTTGAAAACAAAAAAACCCGCCCGGCTCGGTGCCGGGCGGGGTCGTTCCCCGTCTTTTCAGACGAGAGCGACACCCTTCCGGCGAATGCGTCTTGGCGTTTCATGCTGGATGGAATGGGAAAAACGGGTCATCGCGAAAACCCCTTATCGACGTTAAGAACGATTAAATCTTATCTTGATTCCCCACGAGGGTCAATGCGCGCGCTGAATGATCGGCCTTTTTTGCGGAGAGAATCCTATCGCCCTTCAAACGGCCTCGCGATTTCAATCCAAAATATCCCCAGAACGCTTGTCCTACGGCCACGGACGCTCACCCTCCCACGGTCTCGTTTTCGCCCTCCAACGTTCGACGCGCCACGGGCGGTTTTCTCATTAAAGCGAACAACGAGAGAATCACGCCAAGAGACGCCAGAACAAATAACCAGAACAAAGAACGATCGTGACGCTCCTGTTTTTTTAACACGCTCACAATCTTTTCAAGTGTTTTGGCTTGGGAAACCTGGAGTTCCCCGTAATTGCTGTTAGCATTTTTTTCCATCAAGCGCGCCAGAGAAGACATGCGCTTTTCCAACAACCGCACCTGCCCGGTGTTCGCCAACAACGCTATTTGCTTTTGTAAGCTCCTGATTTCGTTCCATATCGCGTCGAATCCGTCTTCGGGAGCCGGAACCGGCGTCGGAGTCAGCGCCTTCAAGTCGCGCTTCTTTTGGTTGAGCCAAATTTCGGTTTGAGCCCCTTGTTCCTTTTCCAGCACGAGCACCGAAAGGAGGTCCTGCGATTTTTTCAAATCCGGGTCGGCTTGCAGGGATTTAGCGGCCGAAAGGATCGCTTGGTCATAGTCCCCCCGCAAATAGGCCTCGAGAGCCTGTTGATAGTTAACCTGCGCGGGTTCCATGGAGGGGGACGTCTCGGTTTGCGCCGTCTCCGTTGTTGGGAAGGGTTCCGCGGTTGGCAAGGGTTCCGCCTCCTCCGCGCGTAAGCCAACCACCGCCAGGGACGCCAAGATAAACGCCAAAACCCAGATCCGCCCAAAGGTTTTCGTCACTTGAGGAGCCCTTCTTTCCTCGCGTTTTGTAGGCGACGGATGAGTTCCTTAATATCATAATTCGCCGCGTCGAGTTGTTCCGCTTGGCGGGCCGCGGCAAGTCCCGGTTCAATTTCCCGCCGATTCAGGTATTCCACTCCCCGATCGAAGAACATCTTGGCCTCTTCCAACAAAGGCCTCGGGATGGCCGTGATTTCCGTCGAGGGAGACCCCTGCCGTCCGTTGACGATCAAGCGAACGTAGATATGATACGCGACGCCATTTTGGGCACCCCTCAAAACGCAGTAATTCGTTTCGAGGTACTCGGGACGTCGACGATGGTATTCCTTTTCACCCTCACTTCGGTAATAGACCCAATAACCGTCCACCTTAACCCCTGGGGGCACATCCCAGCCCAGATAGATTTTCTCGTCGCCCACCAAACTCTTGATGTTGAACGGAGTTGTCGAGACGGGACTTAACGATCCAGACGCCGGGAATTTCCAAGTCGCGCCGAACCGGTGGCTATTGCCCAATTGCTGAGGGTGATTTCCATACGCGTATTCAAGAGACCACTTCGAGGCGTTGTAACTGGTCCCCAAGGACATTTGTCCCGGCATGGTGGTGAATTTCTCATAGCCGGCCCGAACACCCCACCGATGATCAAAAAGCCAATGCTCCACGCCTCCGCGCACACGAAAACGATCCTCATCGGAAATAAAACGAGTATCCGCCCATGAAAAATCCACTTCCGCAAGGGTGTTGGGGTTGAACTTGAAAGCCAACCCCGGCGTCACCATCAGGGGAAGGTCGTGCTCGATACCCGAGGCGAATCGAACCGTTGTAAAGAGGTCCGTCGCGGCGAGCCCTAGGGCCAACTGCCGGTTTTTGGAAAGAGGCCAGAGGTAAAGCAGTCCCACATCCACCCCTCGGCCACGCGCGATACCACCCGAAGCGCCATAATCAGCGTAATGATATCGGAAACTGGCCCCACCCATCCAACGACGGTCTTTGGTCAGAGGCGCGGCGAAAGAAGCGGTATAGGTGTCCTCCCGGGTTCCGCCCGTCTCCGTGAAAAAAAGCCCGGCGTAAGAGACGGTGAAGTGAAGGTCATCACGCGTGGGGTAATGCACCGCCAACCATGGATTACGGCTTTTGTCGTTGAAGAGTGTCCCGAACATACCCGCCACGCGGCCTTCCCTCATTTGAACAGCGCCGGCAGGATTCCAGTAGGACGCGCTGGGATCATCCGCCAACGCGACATAAGCTCCTCCCATTCCCATGGCGCGCGTACCCACTCCCAACCCTCCTCCCCGGGAAAACGACGCTTCCGCCACGGGTGAAACCGCGAAAATCGCCAGGATCCAACAAGCGCGGATCCACGCGATAAGGAACGAGCGGAAATGGGTTTTCATCATATCTTCCTTTACCGCGCCAGAATGATTTTGCGGATTCTTTCAATCCGCGAACCGTTGTTGGGATCCTCGCCCTCCAACACCAGCAAGTAGAGCCCCGAGGCCAGATTGACGGGCCGCCATGTGACCGCGCCATGGCTCACTTCAAGCCTCCCCACGAATTCGCCGGCCGAATTGTAGACCTTGACCGAGCTACGACCATCCGCAGGCGTTCCATTGAAGCGAACCTGTATTTCAACCGTCTCCCCGGCCCGAACGAGATTGGGTCTCACCTCGAACGATATCGAGGATGAAGTCTTGGGCGCGGCGAGAATCACGTTTTTAGCGATCGTGATTTTTGAACCGTTAGGATCTTGGAGTTCCACCACCAAGTGATAGACGCCAACTGAAACAAAGTTGCCCCCCGTATCCCGCGCGTCCCAAATCGCGATCAACGAGCCGTTGAAATAGATGGGCAGAGCACCCCCCACTCCCGACGGGTCTGGATTGAATGTTCCGGCTTCCAGGTTCATCCCCAACGCCATGGAAGCTTCGTTGACGACACCCGTCAATTCTCTCGCCAATTCGCCACGCTCATCAAAAATGCGAATCAAGATTGGGACTTGATTCACTGGAGTAGGCGAGAGTGTGGCGGTCGCGGTCCAGGTGACGGAAGGAGTGGGCGTCACCGTCAGCGTTTCCGTAGAGGTTTCCGTGACCGTGGACGTCCCCGTTTCCGTGGCCGTGTTCGTGGGC
>CAZSKE010000189.1:0-1115 GCA_964607325.1 uncultured bacterium
TATCTCAACCAGATCTTTTTCGGCCAGCACGCCCACGGGGTGGAATCGGCGGCGAGAACCTATTTCGGAAAGCATGTGGAGGAACTGAACCTGGCCGAATGCGCCATGCTGGCCGGGCTTCCCAAGGCTCCCACCTCCTACAACCCCTATCGAAACCCCCTGGAAGCCCTCCAAAGACGCGCCAAAGTCCTGTCCAACATGACGGATGAGGGTTTCATCACCCAACAACAATTCACCGAGGCCCGCAACACGCCGTTGGAACTTCGGAAAATCGAGGTTCAAACCGCGCCCTATTTCGTCGAGTACGTGCGACAACAGCTCGAGGCCAAATACGGGGCCCACACGGTCTACCGTGGCGGCTTGCAGGTCTACACCACGCTCGACCTGTCGCTCCAAGCGATCGCCCAAAAATCCCTCTCCGCCGGCCTCATCAAGGCTGAAAGCGTATCGCGACGGACCAAACCCGGCGGCGTGCCCAGCAACCAACCCATCCAGGGAGCGCTCCTCGCGATGGACGTCAAGACGGGGGCCATCCGCGCCATGATCGGCGGCCGGGACTTCCTGGAATCGCCCTTCAACAGGGCGGTCCAGGCCTATCGCCAGCCCGGTTCTTCCTTCAAACCGATCATTTACGCCGCCGCGCTCGAGAACGGCTACACCATGGCGGATGTTTTTCTCGATAGTCCAGCCGTTTACACCGACCCCGCCACGGGCAAGGAATGGCGGCCCGCCAACTTTTCAGGGAAATTCCGGGGTCCCACCACGCTCCATACCGCTCTCATGTTCTCGATCAACATGGTCACCATCAAGCTTTTGGAGAAACTCGGCATCCAGCCCGTGGTCAGCCTAGCCCGTCGAATGGGTATCTCGACCACCATCAAGCCGAACCTTTCCCTGGGGTTGGGGACTTCCGAGTGCACCCTGGAGGAGATGACGGCCGCCTTCAACGTATTCGCCAACCAGGGCATCCGGGCGGAGCCGTTCGCGATCGTTTCGGTCAAGGACAACGGAGGTCACTTGTTGGAAAGCGGCGCCCCGGTCGCCCAAGAGGTCTTGGACCCCCAGACGGCTTTCCTCATGACCCACACCTTGAGGGATGTCCTCGACCAGGGCAC
>CAZSKE010000189.1:1125-5256 GCA_964607325.1 uncultured bacterium
CGGCCCGCATCATCCGACATCTCGGTTTCAACAGGCCCGCCGCCGGAAAAACGGGCACTTCCAACAACAACATTGACGCCTGGTTCCTGGGCTACACCCCGGAATTGATTTGCGGCGTCTGGTTGGGATACGACGAACGGCAAAGCCTGGGTCCCCGTCAAACCGGCGGAAACACCGCGGCGCCAATCTGGACTGAATTCATGAAGGGGGCCCTCCAGGGTCAACCGGTGAAGGACTTTCTCGAACCTGAAAACATCGAATCAAAGCGGGTCTGCATGGAATCGGGGCTTTTATCCACGCATGCCTGTCCCCGGGCGCGATTGGAGATGTTCAAATACGGGACCTCTCCCGTCAAGACCTGCAACGTGCACGGCGTGGGAGCCGCGACCTTGGACGTCCTCTCGGATGGCGGCGCCCCCAAGGGCGACCTGATGGAAATGGAAGCGGCGGCCCCCTCCGTCCCCGACCCGAATACCGCGGTCACCCAGCCGGCCGCGCCCGAGCCGGTTCCTCAATCGAGCTCGGAACAGGCCTATCAGGACGAGGGATTCTGACGAAAGATTCTTCGAGACGCCCTTTTCATCCGGAAAGATCACTTGAATCCCAGAATCAACACTCATCCCATGAAACAACTCATATCTTCGTGATCGCAAATCACTCGCGGCTTTTTACCCGCGTCGGATGGAGAAAACCTTAATATTCATGGCGCCGTGAATTTGAATTTCCCGCGTTGATGGGGATTCGAAAGGATCGGAGCGTTGATAACGTACAACAACCCAAACAGCCAGAACGTCAACACAAGACCGGCGATTCATCCCGGCGCCGGCCCCTTCAACTGCTCCACCAGAGGACGCAAAACGGCTTTCAAGACATCCATCGAATCGCGCACGGCGCCGGGGGTCGCGGGTAAATTCACGACGAGGGATTTTCCCCGGATGCCCGCCAATCCCCGGTAGAGGGCGATCGACGGGTTCTTGTCGTACAATTTGAAACGAATCAACTCGGGCAGTCCCGTCACCCACCGCTCGCAAACCTTATAAAGCGCCTCGGCGGACCGATCCCGCGGATCCAATCCCACCCCGCCCACCGTGAACACCACATCCACACCCGCGTCGATTTGATGGATCACTTGGGCGGCGATTTGGTCTTCGTCGTCCCCCACCACCGCCCTGACGGCGATGGTCCAACCCATTTTGGTGAGAATGCCGGTCAAGGTGTCCCCGGCCTCGTCCCTCGCCTGACCGGACGCGTAAATATCCCCCACCGTTAAAATGGCCGCTTGGTTCGGCATGTCGAAAACCTCGAGCAGGTATGAAGCCTATTGTATCGGAAATAAAGGGTCTGCGAGCACCCCTGGGTCGATTCGACGATGGCGGGGACCCCCGCGATCCCTAAAAAAAAGGCGGCCCGAAGGCCGCCTTGGGAGTTTCAACTGTCGGTTCGCGACTGACTTACTTGAGATCCAGGTTCAGATTCCCCAAGTCATCCACCGGCGGCAGGTCCATATCCTTCGGAGCCTCGCCAGGCTGGTCGCTCATGGGCGGCAAATCGAGGCCGCCAAAATCAGGCGGAGGCCCCAAATCGCCATCCGGAATCGCCGGAGGGCCGTCGGATGAGGGAGCCGCCACAGCGGGAGCGGTTGTGGCAGGGGCGGGACTCGCGCCGATCGTTTCGGACAATTCGGGCACTCCGCTGGCGGGCGGAGCGGGAATGTCATCCGGGTTAAAGGCGTCCATCGGAGGAGCGGGAATATCCATGGCGCTCGCGGCTGGCGTGTCCGCCAGGGGAACGTCGGGGATTTCCAGGGTCGAGGCGGCAGGAGCCGCGGGCGCGGCGGACGGCCCGGCCGAGGGGGATTCCTCCACCGGGGGCGCGGGAATCTCCAAAGTGGGTTCGGCCGTCGGCGCGGGGGTTGGAGCGGCCGTTTCAACGCTTCCGCCCAGATCAAGTTCGGCGGGCTGGGATTTTTCGGCGGCGACCTTCGCGGCTTCCGCCTTCTCGGCGGCGAGTTTTTCAGCGGCGGCCTTCGCGGCTTCCGCCTTCTCGGCGGCGAGTTTTTCAGCGGCGGCTTTGCGGGCGGCGGCCTTCTCTTCATTCGCCTTTCGAAGGGCTTCCGCGGCCTCGGCCTTCTTGCGAGCCAATTCCTCGGCTTTGGCTTTCCGATCGGCGGCGAGTTTCTCCTTCTGTTCGAGCGCCTTTTTCGCGCGAGCGGCCTTTTCCTCCGCCAGTTTTTTCTCGCGTTCAGCGCGGAGAGCCAAGTCCGAAGACGTTTTGCGCAGGGCGTCGGCCTTGCGGGCGTTGGCCTTGACCGCCGCGCGTTCCGCCTTCGCCTGCTTCGCGACTGACGCTGTTTTGCCGGCCGGAAGCGCAGGTAACTGGGTCTTGACGTAGGCGCGAAGCACATCCCTCAACGCCTTGGGCGTTCCATAATCCACCTGACCTTTGGACTTGATCGCGGAAGGATCGACGGTGCCCCAGAAATTCCCGTCAAGGGTGATCGGACTCGCCGACACGTTGACCACCTGCAGTTGGTTGTCATGGACGCTGTTGTTGACGAACTTGAGCGAAGCGGCCTTCTTGTACTGGAGGCCATAGGTGTTCTGGACCATCGTGTTGAACTGGAAATCCGCCTGGAGATTCTCGCCGTCGAGCGTGGCGCCCGAGGCGTTTCCGTAGATCTTGTTGTTCTTGAAAACCGCCGTCGTGTGTCCCATCAGGTAAGGACCACCGCCGCGGGCGACTTCACCCGCCTCGACGTGGAGGTTGCCGTCGGTGGAGGCCAACACGCCGCCGAGAAACTTCGTGTTGAAGGCCCGGAGTTCCCCGCCCTTCACCCACAAGCGGCTGGACATCCCGCCCGCGCGCATATCGCACAGGATCGGGTAAGCGGCCGTGCCCGCAAGGGCGAGGTTGCCATGGACATCCAAGGAAGCGTTGGCGGCGAACACGATTTGAACCCCGGATTCCACGTGAACGGAGACGCCAGCGGGGATCGTCGTCAGTCCCTGGATTTCATAGGGGGAACCCGCCATCGTCCATCGGGCGTCGATTTGATCGCCCGAGACCGTCGTGGCGGCGAACACGCTCGCCGAGGAAATCGCGAAAAAAAGGCCGAGGAGAAGCGCAGACTTTTTCATGGAACCTCGCCGGAAGGGGAAAATGGGGCTCAAATCATTTTCAAGCGGCGGATAATATATCATAAAAAAACAAGGTACAAGTCTCAAATGCGGGCTAAACAAAAGCGTTTAAAGCGTTAAAACCCACCGGCTCCCGATAAAAAAAACCCAGGCCGAAGCCCCGGGTGAAACAACGCGAAAAGAAGCCCGCCCTCACTCCCAAATTCGCGAACCTGGGGTTCGCCCCTGCGGCGCGAGGGTCACCCGCACCCCGTTCCGAGAATTCATGAGGAACGGGCGCGCCGATGAAACGGTCCACCGCCACCGCGCCCGGCGGCTTTCACCGCCGGGCAACGGGAGCGAAAAATCACTTCGACGTGTAATCACCCTTGGCCAGCGTGGCCCGAGCGGCCGCCAACCGGGCGATTGGCACCCGGAACGGCGAGCAAGAAACATAGTTGAGACCCACTTGATGGCAGAATTCGACGGAATTCGGCTCACCGCCGTGTTCCCCGCAGATTCCCACCTTGAGGTTCTTCTTGACCGAGCGGCCTTTTTCGACAGCGCCCCTCACGAGAAGGCCCACGCCTTGCCGGTCCAGGACCTGGAACGGGTCCTTCTCGTAGATCCCGCCGTCGATGTAGCAACGGATGATCTTGGCCGTGTCGTCCCGCGAAAACCCGAACGTCGTCTGCGTCAAGTCGTTGGTGCCGAACGAGAAGAAGTCGGCTTCCGCCGCGATCTTATCGGCCGTGACCGCCGCCCTGGGCAGTTCGATCATCGTGCCGATCATGTACTCGAGTTTGACGCCGTACTTCTTGATGGTTTCCTCGGCCACCTTGATCACGATGGCCTTCTGGTGCTTGAGTTCCGCCACGTCCCCCACCAGGGGAATCATGATCTCGGGCACTATTTTCTTGCCCGCCTTGACCAGCTCGCAAGCCGCGGAAATCACGGCCTCGGTCTGCATCTCGGTGATCTCCGGATAAGTCACGCCCAGTCGGCAACCGCGGTG
>CAZSKE010000190.1:0-2523 GCA_964607325.1 uncultured bacterium
AGGGAGCCAATGGTTTTCAAGACGAGGCCCGGGTCTTTCGCCACCGAGAAAACCGAGACAACCGCTCCCTCCGCCGTGGTCGAAACACTAGCCTGGAAAAAGGTATAGCCTCGATGTTGAAGCGGCTCGTTCATGCGGATGGTCACCGCGCGATCGATGGCGTTTTCGGGATCCACCAGCCGCGCCCGACTAGCGTAGGAAGCCGGCTTGTCCGTGCCGGGGTTGAACCCGATATCGAACTTCTCCAATCGCAGGGAAAAAGGCAACCGGGTTTGTTCGGGGCCGAAGGAAAGCGTGACGGCCTTTCCCCCGAGGGTCTGCACGGACTTGGATCGCCACTCCAGCCAGCCCTCGCGATTTTCGGACCTTTGGGACAAACGATACCGAAGGGCGGGAACCGGCCACTCGCCCGGCTCCACCGGATCCTCCAGGTATTCGTAAGCGGGGGCGACGGCTTTACGCGATTCCACCACCACTAGGCGCATATCCATCCAACCGGTCGGATAAGGAACCCCGTTCTTCTCTATTTTCCGCGGTCGCAAAAGGCGCCCTTGGTATTTGCTTTGATAATGAAGCGCGCCGTCTTTTTGACGCGCGAGGACCAATCCGTTGCGCGGAAGGGCCGCCAAAGCCTTTTGAAAATCCCGCTCGGACACGTAGGCCAGCCGGGCGGGCCCCAAGGAGTGCCACGCGTATTCGGGATGCCCCGCGAACAGCCAGGTTTCTTCCCCGCCGAGAGAACTCCGCAGTTCAATACGAAGCGCGTCATAGGACGGGGCGCCGAGGCCGGGTTCGGCCGCCGACAGGATTTTCCCGCCGTTTTTCACAGTACCCGTGAAAGCCAGGGTGACGCCCTCGGAAAGATCGTGGATCTCCGGGCGCTCCCTCGACGGGCCGCGAAACCGAAAAAGCGCGCGAATCGCGCGCGAGGGAATTCGCTCCCCGGAGACGTAAACAAAAGGGGTGGACGCCAGAACCACCGATCCCGTTTCGCCCTCGGCCAGGGCCATTTGGCCGTCAAACCCGATCCACCGGGTCAGAAGACTTCCCAAAAGGATCAGCAGGATTCCCGCGTGGGTCGTGACGAACCCGGTTTGGTGTTTTTTCCAAGGCCAGCGCGATAGAGCGGAGGAGAAAACGTTCACCGCCAGCAGGAAAAGAATGGCCGAAAACCAGAGCGCGCCGTACACGACGCGATGGGCCTCGGCCGCCGAGACACGTGATTCCACGATCGTCCCCCCGGCCAGCGCCAAAACCAAAGCCCCCAGCAGGAGGACCGCTAGGCGTAGGGAGGACAGGAATTTGAACCATCCGGTGTTTTTCACGCCGTCGCGCCCCCGAAATATGAAAAACCGCCCCAAGGACATCTCGCCACCCTCATTCTGAACCACCCAGCTCGAAAAAATCACTCCGTTTCTTCAAAAGGAGCGTCGCGCGATTTCTATGTGACCCGAGCGGGAAAAACGGCCCGGCGGTTCTTCGGCAGAAAAAACCCCAAATAAAAAAGCCCCGCCCCCCGAAAGGGGCGGGGCCACGCAAACGTCTCTTAGAACAGGATGCCGAACGTGATGGGCAGGAACGAGGTGGAATCCCCTTCGGTCATGACCATGCTGTACTTGCCTTCGACGAAGAACTTGGTCTTCCCGCCGAACTGAACGCCGAAACCGGGCTGGATTTCCAAATCCGTGGTGCTGCCACCCTCAACGGTGATGTCACCCCAGCCAGGGATGTGCGTGGTGTAGTCGCCCACGCCGAAGTTGCAGAAGCCGAGCCCCGCCAAGATGTAAGGCTTGGTGGAACCCTTCCCCAGCATGAACTTCGCGGAAGCCAGGATCTCGATCGCGCTGGCCGAAGGGCCGTTGTCGATATCGCTTCCGAAGGTGTTGTAGGAAAGGGCGCCGCCCACGGAGATCGTGGGAGCGACCAAGAAGCGGGCGGACAATCCGCCGCCAAAGCCGATTCCGTAACCATCACCGAAATCGCCCATGGGAACCGCGATCCCGGCGCCGACGCCGAGTTCCATCTTCTTATCAGCCGTCGCGGCCGCGAAACCGTTCGAGGCCACAAAAGCCACCAAAGCAGCCATCAACAAAGCTTTCTTCATCGTCTTCCTCCTTGATTGTTAAAGAAAAACGCCGTTTTAAGTCGGGCCCCGCTTTTTAGAGGGGCCTTGAGGGGCACCCCCTAAAACGGCTTTCCCGTTAACCACACGCGTGTTTTATAATCGAAGGGAACCCCCTGAAGCAATGCTTTTTCGCGTTCCCTATAAATTCGGCCGATAAATAAGCCCTTAACCGGGTTTATTGTTAAATAAAATTGATATAAGGCCGTGTCAAATCCCCCACGCTCGCCTCAGGACTCCCCCAAGTACGCGGCCTTGATTTGTTGATTATTCCTGATTTTTTCCGCGTCCCCTTCCAGCGTGAGATGGCCCGTTTCCAAGACATAAGCGTAGCGGGAGATCCCCAAGGCCAGATGCGCGTTTTGTTCCACCAAAAGCAGGGTAGTCCCCTCCCGGTTGAT